>JARBUQ010000449.1 GCA_029239545.1 Paenibacillus sp. | reverse complement strand
ACTTCAGCTCCAACAGGTGAACCGTGTCCATGTCAGAACAGATCTCATTCCTCTGGCCCAACTCCACACATCCACCCAAGCTCTGGATGAGATGAATCTTTCGGTTGCTTCTATGCGAATGGATGGCATCGTGAGCGATGTCTACAGGTTAAGCCGAGCCAAGGTACTGCCTCCGATCAAGAACGGGCGCTGCAAGGTGAATTGGAAAGTGGAGGAGGATCCGAGTCAGATCTTGAAGGCTGGAGATGTGATTTCGTTTCAGGGCTTTGGCCGGTTTCGGATTATTGAAGTGGAAGGCGAGACAAAAAAAGGCCGTATTCGACTGAAAGTCGGGAAATACGTGTGAGTTGGATGCAGGATTTTGCATCATTGCGTCGAATGGTAAGAAGAGGAGAAGGCATAAGTTCCTGCTAGTTCTCCCAAATTTTCAGGAGGTGCACCAATGCCTTTAACGCCATTGGATATACATAATAAAGAATTCGGCCGACGCGTGCGCGGATATGACGTAGATGAGGTCAATGAATTTTTAGATCAAGTGATTAAGGATTATGAAGCTTTAATCCGTGAGAATAAAGATCTCCAGAATCAGATGCATGGCCTTCAAGAGAGACTTACCCATTTTTCTAATATTGAGGAGACACTTAGCAAGACGATTATAGTGGCTCAGGAAGCAGCGGATGAGGTGCGCAGCAATTCCAAGAAGGAAGCGCAGCTTATTGTTAAGGAAGCTGAGAAGAATGCGGATCGCATTATTAATGAATCCTTGTCCAAATCACGTAAGGTATCGATGGAGATTGAAGAGCTGAAGAAGCAGGCTTCAATCTACAGAACGAGATTCCGGACATTGGTTGAAGCGCAGCTTGAGATGCTTCGCAATGATCAATGGGACACACTAAACAGCGGCAGAGAAAAGGAATCCATTCTGGAGTAGCCTTCGGACGCTCAGTTGACGAACGAATCGCCATTCGTTATACTTCAACATAGCATATGACAGAGAGCAGACCGCGACTAAGCGGTTGTTTTTCTTCCACTATCATTTTACATTCATGCATGCTTATATCACAAAGCGATGACTGGGACGAGTAGGTTCGATTGGGTCGGCATCAGCGAGCTGGGGATAGTGAAAGCCCGGCAGCCGAAAGACGAATTCCGAATATCACCCAGGAGCGTATCTTGATGACGAGGGAAGTTGCACTCGTTTTAGAGATCAACGGGTGGTTCCCGTTATACAACCATCGAGTGAGCGAGTTATTCGTTTCCAGGCTTAGCCCGGGATTCAATCGCTTATTAGGGTGGTACCGCGAGTTAACTTCTCGTCCCTTGTTGGGATGAGAAGTTTTTTTGTTGAAATTTTAGGATGGGAACACATTAAGACGAGGAGTGAAGCTTCAAGATGGATTACAGCAAAACGTTGAATTTATTACAAACCGATTTTCCGATGCGTGGCAATTTGCCTCAGGCTGAGCCTACCATGCAGAAGTGGTGGGATGAGGTGGACATCTATGCCCAAGTCCAGAACAACAATTCGGGTAAGCCTAAGTTTATCCTGCATGATGGCCCTCCATATGCGAATGGGGATATTCATATTGGTCATGCCCTCAATAAAGTACTCAAGGACTTTATTGTCCGCTACAAATCAATGAATGGGTTCGATGCGCCATATGTGCCGGGGTGGGATACGCATGGTCTGCCGATCGAGCAAGCGATTGCTAACGGCGGCAAGGTGGATCGCAAGAAGATGACGGTCGACGAATTCCGCAAATATTGTGCAGAATATGCATTGCAGTGGGTGGAGCGTCAGAAGAGCCAGTTTATGCGTTTAGGAGTAAGAGGTGATTGGCAAGATCCGTATATTACTTTGCAGCCGCAATATGAAGCACAACAAATTCGCGTTTTTGGGGACATGGTTAACAAGGGGTATATTTACAAAGGGCTTCGACCTGTATATTGGTCACCTTCTTCAGAAAGCGCTCTTGCCGAAGCGGAGATCGAATATCGTGAGAAAACCTCTGCTTCAATTTATGTGTCATTCGATGTACAGGATGGAAAAGGAGTGCTGCCTGATGATGCAGCTATTATCATTTGGACCACTACCCCATGGACGCTACCTGCAAACTTGGGAATTACGGTACACCCTGAGCTGCAGTACGTGCTCGTAGAGACAGATGGCCGTAAATACGTCATTGCCGAGGGGCTGCTTGCATCCGTAACGCGTGAGCTTGGTTGGAGCGAGGTATCGACACTTGCCGCATTACAGGGATCGGAGCTGGAATTTATTACTTGCAAGCATCCCTTCTATGATCGTGAATCCAAGGTTATATTGGGCGAGCATGTAACGCTTGAAGCAGGTACAGGCTGTGTGCACACAGCGCCAGGACATGGCGAGGACGACTTTTATGTCGGACAAAAGTATAACCTGGGTGTATTATGTCCTGTAGATGATCAAGGACATCTCACCGCCGAGGCTCCGGGGTTTGAAGGAGTATTCTATGATAAGGCGAATAAACTCATTACAGACAAGCTGGAGCAGTCCGGTCACCTGCTTAAGCTGAGCTTCATACAACATCAATATGCTCACGACTGGAGAACCAAGAAGCCTGTCATCTATCGGGCCACGGAACAGTGGTTTGCCTCAGTGGATAAATTCCGTGAAGAGATGCTGGATCAGATCAAACAGGTGAAATGGACACCTACATGGGGTGAGATTCGTCTGCACAACATGATCGCTGACCGTGGAGATTGGTGTATATCAAGACAGCGTGTTTGGGGTGTGCCAATTCCGATTGTATATTGCCGTTCCTGTAACACTCCGTTGGTGAATGACAAGACGATTGAGAACATTGCAAATATTTTTGAAAAAGAAGGCTCGAATGCTTGGTTTGTGAGAGAGGCACATGAGCTATTGCCAGAAGGTACGGTATGCGAATCCTGCGGACATGATCAATTCCGTAAAGAAACAGATATTATGGATGTATGGTTTGATTCTGGTTCGAGTCATGTTGGTGTTCTGGATACGCGTCCTGAGCTTCAATGGCCAGCTGATCTTTATTTGGAAGGGTCTGACCAATATCGGGGTTGGTACAATTCCTCATTGATAACGGGTGTTGCAGTGCGCGGGGAATCTCCGTATAACGGAATTTTAAGCCACGGCTTTGTGCTTGATGGCGAAGGCCGCAAGATGTCCAAATCGCTTGGCAACACCGTTGATCCCAATCAAGTGTGCGGTAAGCTTGGAGCCGATATTTTGCGCCTGTGGGTGGCCTCGGTAGATTATCAATCTGATGTGCGTATATCTGATAACATCTTGACACAAATTACCGAAGTATATCGTAAAATTCGCAATACCCTGAGATTTTTGCTCGGTAATCTGAAAGGCTTTGACCCCAAGACTGATCAAGTTGAGTTTAGCCGGTTGAATGAGCTGGATCAAGTAGCCGTACTGCGTCTCAATAGGATGGCGGATAAAGTGCTCCAGGCTTATGAGAATTACGAGTTCCATATCGTCTATCAAGCCGTACATCATTTCTGTGCCGTTGAGATGAGTGCTTTTTATTTGGATATTGTAAAAGACCGTTTATATGCAAGTGCACAGGATGATCCACAGCGTAAAGCATGTCAATCCGTATTATTCGAGGCTTTGACGGTTATAACTAAACTGATAGCCCCAATTTTGCCGCATACGACCGATGAAGTGTGGAGATATATTCCAGGAACGGATACGATCAGTGTACAAATGACAGAAATGCCTGTCATTCATTCATCACTTTACAATTTGCCTCTGGAGCAGAAATGGGATTCCTTTAACGAAGTGAGAGATGAAGTGTTAAAAGCGTTAGAGGAGACGAGGAAGAATAAAACGATTGGCAATTCGCTAAGTGCAAGCTTGCACTTGTATCCAACTGAACAAACGGCCCAACTGTTAGAGCAGTTCGACAATCTGGATAATCTGTTCATTGTTTCACAGGTAACGGTCCATCATCCATCCGAAGAAATTCCCGCTGATGCAATGAAGCAGGACCTGCTCTCGGTTCATGTTAAGCCAGCCGAAGGTGAGAAATGCGAGCGCTGCTGGATTGTAACACCGGAGGTCGGACAGGATGAACATCATCCTACACTTTGTAGACGGTGCGCATCCGTAGTACAATCTTTATAGACAATCAAATAACAAGAGAACCGACCCCTGCCATAAGACAGTCGGTTCTCCTTTTCAACCAG
>JARBUQ010000448.1 GCA_029239545.1 Paenibacillus sp. | reverse complement strand
CGTTGTCAGCTGCAAGTACACAATCTCCTCCGGCAGCAGCCGTTGATCGAGCAGATCGAGATGCTCGCCCGCCCAGCGGACCGATTGCAGCGGTTCGCTGGCTGCCTTGTTAGAGCTGCTGGCATCTGTTAATGCCGCACCCGTCCATATATCGTCTGCCATAGCAGGTTCAGCCTCCTTCAGCTTAGCTTATAGTCGCTTTTGCAATATCCAACAACTCGTCGATTGAAGCCGCTTGACGGTTGTGTTTAATCAGGGCTTTGCCGATCGCAAGCGCTATGCGCTGAGCGCGCTCCCGACTTGCGGTATCGGCAATTTTGTCAAGATCCGCCACATGGGCCAAGCCTACAACACGACGCACCATTTTGCAACCTGCATAACCGAAGGTGTCCTGGAGCAGCTGCTTCAGGTACATGTCCTGGAAGCCTGGCGTGCGGGAGATGCGGTCTGTCGAATGGCTGCTCCACAAGCTGCGGAATTTAACCTCGAAGCCTGTCCATACTTCCCGTATCGTTTCCAACAAATATTGTCTGAATTCCGCTCTCTTCTCATCCGTTTCACTTAAGCCTTCCTGACCAGCGAAGTTGAGCAGCAGATTACCGACAACCGCACCAATATCAAATCCCATAGGACCGTAATAAGCGAACTCCGGATCAATGACCTTCGTGGACTGCGCAGTGATGAATATGCTTCCTGTATGAAGATCTCCATGCAGCAGAGCTTGAGCGTTCGTCAGGAAACCATGACGCAGCCTGGCGACCTCCAAATGAAGCTGGCTATCAGACCACAACGCTTCTGCCTCATCGCGAATCGCTTCTTCAAAACTGTTGTTGGGGGAGTTCGTATAAGGATCATCGAAGATCAGATCTTCGGTTATTTTGCATAGCTCGGGATTGATGAACTGTTTGACCTGCCATTTTTTGTCTTGTTGATTCATTCCCAGATCGGATGTGTAATATAAAGTATGAGCCAGGAACGTGCTGATGTGATCGGCGAACAATGGATACTGGTTGCCTTCCATAAGCCCCTTGCGCATAATCATGTGATCGCTCAAGTCTTCCATAACCGTCAATGACAGGTGAGGAACATACGTATATACGCTTGGCACTAGAGTAGGGCACAGCTTGCCTTGCAATTGCAGGACTTCGCTCTCGATTCGGGCACGGTCCAATGTAAGCGGCCACGATTCACCGACAACTTTGGCATAAGGGAGCGCTTGTTTCAAGATCACACTTGCGGAAGAATGGCGATCCTGGATGTGGAAAACCAAATTCAGATTCCCGTCACCAATCTCACGGCTTACTAAGTCCGCACCGGGCTGGAACAAATTCGGTATTGTTCGGGCAAATTCAATTGCCTCTGGTTCTGTTAAAGGGTGATATTGCGTCATAAAAAGCACCTCCATACGTATTCTTCACCTAGTATAAGCTATATCCAAGTGCGTGCAAATACCAGTGCGCACATATTAAGGGTGATTTCGTGAAACCCTAAATCAAACCAATAACCAAGGAGGCGTTTCAAATGTCGAAACAAGCAGTAGCAACCAAGTCGGTAGTTGAGATTCTTAACAAGCAAGTGGCCAATTGGAGTGTTATGTACATGAAGCTCCACAGCTTCCACTGGTTTGTGAAGGGGAAAGATTTCTACACCCTGCATATTAAGTTCGAAGAGCTTTATAATGAGGCAACACTGATTATGGATGAAGTGGCTGAGCGTATTCTTGCGATTAAAGGCAAGCCGCAGGCTACCCTCAAGGAGCATTTGGCAACAGCTTCTATTAAGGAAGCCAAAGGTGATGAATCACCTGATCAAATGATTAAAGCTTTGATTGCGGACTTCCAAGCCATAATTAATGAGTTGGGCGAAGGCATTGAGAGTGCAGACGAGCAAGGGGATGCGGGTACAGCGGATATGCTGACAGGCATTCAGATCAAGCTTGAGAAGCATGTTTGGATGCTGGAAGCTCTTATGGGCTAAACTCGACTAAACTTAAATAAGGCAAAAACAGCCTCTTCGATCCTTCATTAATGAAAGACGGAGAGGCCGTTTTTGTCTTTTCTGCGCAACCCAATTACAAAGTCAGACTTTGTAATTGCTACTTTCGATGTTCGACCAAATCGATGGCGCCAAGCACAATGTGAGCCAGACCGAAGCCGACAATGCCCCAACCTACGACAGGGAATTTCCCTCTCAATGCTGCGCCGGATGCCGTGACTGCCGTTCCCAATACCGTAGGTACAAGACCTTCTCTCATGCTACTCACCTTCTTTTCGTCGAATGGAAAGGATGGAATGCTTTTATAGGTTGCTTGTTTGGAATGTAAAGTATGCGAGCTCGCAAATATGAAATTTTTGTATTTACTGAAATAAGTGCAGGGGAGGTTTGCATTGTTTTACTTTGGAGCCTTATAATTTGAATGACGGAGGTGTGGGAAAGTTGATTATTTCGAACGATCAAAGGGCGGCATTGAAGGAATGGGCGGTTGCTGTACAAGCTCTCGAGGCAGGACGTCAAATTGTCATCTTGCGTAAAGGTGGAATCGTGGAGGAAACGCGTCATTTTGAGCTAAGAAACCTCGGATTTTATTTGTACCCTACATTTGAGCATCAGAAGAAACATTTGCTTAAACCATCTGAGCAGGAACAGATTGAGGCCACAACGGCTAATTGGCATCCTGATATCGAGACTATTTCCATTCGCTGTTACGCGGAAGCCATGGACGATATCGAAGTATTTAGTCAGGAACAGTTGGATCGCATCAGGGACAAACATATATGGACGGATGAATTTGCTGCAGAAAGGCTAAAATGGAAGAGGACACAGCCTTTGCACGTTATTTTACTGAGGGTATATAAGCTGGCGCAGCCGCTTGAATTAAGGATCAGACCGGAATACAATGGCTGCAAATCCTGGCACGACCTGGAACTAACAGCCGCTATCGCCAAGATAGAGGCATTTCCTGTGCTGACGGATGAGCAGTTTGAGGCAGAGCGGACTTCCATTAAGCAAACGCTTGACACGGCTATTTCGAGTGAAAACTAGGTAGGCTTCTATTGTTGGCTGCAATAGGTTATAATGAAGTTATTATTGAGAATCAATGAGAATCATTTAATAATGATTCCAAATTACATGGTCGAAGGGAAATGGTATAGAATGTCTAATACGACTCAATTCGTCATAGAGGGTTTGAAAGCCTCTATCGAAAACAAAGAAATATTGAAAGGCATTGATTTGACAATTAATGGCGGAGAGGTTCATGCGATTATGGGACCGAACGGAACCGGTAAAAGCACGCTTGCTTCCGCTTTAATGGGGCATCCCAAATATGAAGTAACCGAAGGAAGCGTCACCCTTGATGGCGAGCAAGTATTAGAGATGGCAGTAGACGAGCGAGCGCGTGCCGGAATGTTCCTGGGTATGCAGTACCCAAGTGAAATTACGGGAGTTACGAACTCGGACTTTCTGCGCAGTGCGATTAATGCACGCCGTGAGGAAGGCAACGAGATCTCGCTGATCAAGTTCATTCGTCAGATGGAGAGCAAGATGAAGCAGCTTGAGATGAATCCTGAGTTTGCCCACCGTTATTTGAATGAAGGGTTCTCCGGCGGGGAGAAGAAGCGCAATGAGATTCTGCAGATGCTGCTGCTTGATCCGAAGATTGTCATTCTCGATGAGATCGATTCCGGTCTTGATATAGATGCCTTAAGAATTGTAGCCGAAGGGGTTAACGCTATACGCAGCGCGGATCGCGGATTCCTGATCATTACGCATTACCAGCGGTTGCTGAGCTATGTTAAGCCTGATTTTGTTCATGTTATGATGCAGGGCCGTATCGTTAAATCCGGCGGACCAGAGCTTGCTGAGCGTCTGGAAACGGATGGTTATGACTGGATTAAGGAAGAGTTGGGCATTGTGGATGAAACCGTAGGTCAAGAAGCGTAAATTCGAACAACCGATCAGGAGGACTTGGAAATGAGTGTACAAACCGTTCTTCCAATCGACCGCGATTCCATCACACAATTGTCTGGCCGCAAGAACGAGCCACAGTGGATGTATGATCTTCGTGTGAAAGCATTGGAATCGGCGGCTTCATTGGAACTGCCGAAGTTAGAGAAAACAAGAATCGACCGTTGGAATCTGAGTTCCTTCGGTTCTTATAAAGATACAGCAGCTTTAAACAGCTCGGATCAATTGCCGCAGCAAGTCAAGGAATTACTGCAAGCAG
>JARBUQ010000447.1 GCA_029239545.1 Paenibacillus sp. | reverse complement strand
TCGATCGTATCACCTTCGCTTTTGCGCGGATATTCCGGCGTGCTTGCCGCAACTGTCACAATATGCACCTTGGAAAAACCTCCTTATGGTATTGAGTTTCTAACTAATAGTATACAAACAATGCACGGCTCCTCCTTGACACGATCATTCGATGTTTATAACACGATTTTCACGAGGTAAATCCGCTTCCATCCGTACCCGTTCATTCCTCGAAAATAAGCGCATGATTCTCACGAACCATGCGCTTATTTTCATGAAATTTTGTGTAATAGGGAGTTTATTGAATTTTATCTTATAACGCTAATTTTTTGATTTACCGAAGCGTTATCTCCGACTGCGGTCGAGGTATTAATAGGAAGGACCATGGATAGTGACTTGGTCCCGCTGTGCGCAGTGGATGAGAAGGTGCCATTGAAACCGGGAATGGTTTTTGTCCAGTACCAATCCGGGCTCGATTCAAACCCGCTGTTCATGATCTCGGTATTGGTGATGGATACGCTATCCCAGAGTACTTCAACCGTGTAGTTGGAAACGGCTTTCTTATCGTAGAGCCTGAGCTTCACATCGACTGAAGATTTGCCCGTCAAATAAGACGTAACATCTAGAGATGTTGTGATCCAAGTATTGAGAGCGTCGGCCGTTACGTCTCCTTCCCAGACGACCGTGCCGTCGATCAGCACCTGCTTGTAATGATACCCGGCCAGACCGCCCGATCGATTATCATAGTGTGAGAAGGTCAAAGTGTACGTTTTATTCGATCCGGTCGTGAAGCTGTTTATGCCTGAGGTCGTGGTCGTCCCGGCCCCATTCCGCGCGATGACGCGCCAGTAGTAAGTCGTATTGGGCGATAAGACGGAACCCGTCAGCAGCGCGTTCGTCCCGACTATTTTTGGAACGTCCGCGGTCAACGTGGAGAAGTTGCTGGCGGTAGAGACCTGAAGCGTATAATCGGCGGCATTCAACGAAGGCTTCCAGGAAAAGGCGAGATCCATGTTCTGGTTGGTCGCTCCGTTGCTTGGGCTGGAGAGGGAGAATGCCGACGGCGTCCCGAGGTCGGGATGCAGCTGATACATGATCGCAATATCGTTCAAATATCGGGCAGAGAAAGAACTAAAAGACTTCAGTGAAAGATTCTTCTCGTACAATGCCCATATGCCTGGTTTCCATCTTTCCATATCACCGATTTGCAGTGTGAACTCCCCTGTATCGGCGCCTGAGCCATTTACGTAAAAAGATAATTTTGGAGCTGTTGTGCTCCCATTCCACATATTATTGTAAATCGTATTTCCAAGTCTGTTCATAGCCGCCGTATTGAATTTTCCGCCTCGGGAGTAATTCGAAATCGCATGCATAAAATCCACCGTAGTGTGGTTCCAATCCTCCAGATGAAGGTTATGATTATCAGCTGGGGTTAATCGATCCCAATAATTCCAATGATAACCGGTTCCATTCAGAGTCAACCAGTAATGCCACATGGCCGTCATGCCATCCGCCCAAGTCAAATAATGCTTATTGGCGTCCAGATTGATTTTGGCCATCTCATATTGCGCTGCCGCCATGGCGAGATATTGATTGTACGGCAAAGATTTACCCGGATGGAGATTATCGAGATAGACATTGTATTGGTTCGACCAACTGGTGTTAAATCGGGGAATCAGATCGCTGTTGATGACCGATTCCAGCGCATTCGCTTGAGCTCCATACGTAATCCCTTGCGGATTCGTAGCACTGGCAATACTGCTGTCCGCTCGAACCAACTGGATGAACTTGGCCATTTGATAAAGCATCATGCCGCGGTGGTATAAATACTCTTCATACTGATTGGTCGGATGATAGTAGGTTGATCCCCAACCTAGGAAGCCATCGCTGTCCACATCGCCAAGATGACTGTACATATTGTCCACATAAGTGCTTAATTTCTGCAAATAACTCGTTTGCCCTGTGACTTCATACATGCGGCGCAGCGCATCGAGCGTATAAGTCCCGTTCTGGGCAAGGAAAGCATCGTCGTCCAAATCTGTGTATCCGTAATACACACCTGAGTTGTCCCCCAAAGCCAGAAGATTGTCAAAGGTGGTTTTCCAACTGGCGGCGCTGCCATACGCAGAAGCCTTCCCGGTATCCCCCAGTATACAAGAACTTACCAACACAACAGCCAATACGAGGACTTTCCAGGCGGACATTCGAATTGTGCCCATCATTAATTTCATCCTTTCCCTTTGAATTTGAAATACGGGTTAAGTATAACTTCTTTTTAAAACGCTTACATAATATAATTATCAGGTTTCCTAGTACGATTTTCACATGTTTCTGTTTTGACGAGAGCAACAGGATCATTCACTCTTCCTATCACAATTTTCACATACTTGAATCCGCTTCCAACGGTATCGTATGCTTACAGGGAAGTGTTAAAGTGACAGTCACGCCGTTCGGTTCCTTGCTGGTCAGCGCTAGCCCGTACTTCTCGCCGAAGTGAAGCTTGATACGGCTGTTGACGTTATAGAGCCCCACCTTGCTGCGATCCCTGCGATCCAGATTGTCATGGATCTCGGCAAGTTTTATCTCGGAGAGAGACGGGCCATTGTCCGTGACGGCGATCTGCACATCGTCGCCCTCACGGGTGATGTCGATGAAGATTTGCACCTGACTCACCCCCGCACGCAGCACATGGCGAATCGCATTCTCCTGGATTGGCTGCAGGATCATCTTTACCACAGTAGTGTCCAGCAGCTCTTCGTCGATCCGCCATTCACATCGGATTCGTTCCTTATACCTGAAGCTCATGATTCGGATGTAGGTCTTCGCATAAGCTACTTCATCGCTAAGCGAGGTCAGCTGGCTTTCCTTCCCCATTGCATATCGGAACAGCCGACTCAGCAAGCCGATCATATTGATAGCGCTCTCCCGTTCCCCCTCTTCGATCATATACATTACGATCTCCAGCGTATTGTGAAGGAAGTGGGGATTGATCTGGGCTTGCAGCGCTTCCAACTGCGTCTCTTTCTTCTCGAATTCCAGCAGGAGCCGTTCATTATTGGCGTTCAGCCTCTCTTCAACCAATTGCTCGATTTGCTCCATCAGTCGATTGAAGGAAGCTCTCAACTGTTCCACCTCGTCGATCGCATATCGGTCGTCCTGAGTGAAACGGCCTTCATGCTCCAGGTCCATGCTGGCTACTTTCATCTGCAGCGACGTTAGCGGCCTGACTAGGTATTGGGACATCAAGTATGAGAATAGCAGGATGAGCAGAAAAATAATGATGAACAAATAAATATCGTCATAAATTAATCCGATCGCCTGCTCTCTGACGGTCGAGGCATCGAATACGGTGATCAGATACCAGGGAAGGCCCCCTAGTTTGCTTGAAAAATATTGAATCGAGTGATCCTTCTGCTCGAAAGTATTCAATTCTCCGGGGGGCGCCGGAAGTCTGGACATTTGCCCTACCTTCTCCACCTCCGGATGTGACAGGATACGTCCCTCCTGATCTACGACGAACGCCTCGCTGCCATTGCCATTCAACTCGGCATACAAGCTGGAGATGAACACGCCACGCACATCCGTTTTTAGGAAACCGAGAGGCTCGGACGAGGTCTGAATGCTCACGACCGGCATCCCGAGGCTGAGCGTAGACGAACCCGTCTCCGCTGGAGGAAGCCAGTAATGCATACTTTTGCGCAGGCTGCTCATGCTCTCGAACAGGGTGGGGTCCATTCGGAGCGCTTGCTTGTGACGGTTCGTATAGATTAGCCGATTCTTGACATCGTACAAGCTCACTGCATCCTCATTAAGCGAGGAGAAGGTGCCGGTGAACAATAAATCGTCCATTTTATCTCGATTGTTCTCTTCCTCCGGATGTTCCACGAACTCCGCAACCCAAGAATTGTAGGCGAGCCAAGTCAGAGCCATCTCCTTCTGCTTCACGAACAGCTCCAGTCGATGGGCGGATTTCTCGAACAACGCATAGTACGTCTGCTGCACTTCCCTGGACACGACTCTCGTCGACTGGATGTAGAACAGCGTGACGAACAAGAGAATCGGCAGCAGGATCGTCAATAGGAAATAAACAAAAAAGCGCTCTCTCATGGTGGTAATTCGGGTGTTGCCCGACCTACCGCTGTCGGCATCCCAACGATCCTCCAGCCTTTCGAAGCCGCGAATCCAACGAATGAGCCCGTGGAGCGGGAGCAGAATGTTCATGCCGATCCATCGGGAGAAAATGTAGGACAG
>JARBUQ010000022.1 GCA_029239545.1 Paenibacillus sp. | reverse complement strand
TTCGCTTGCCTTGGCGGATCATGAGGAAGAAGAACTGCTGCAATATATTCGCGATAAGGGCCAAGTCAGGACTGAAGCGCTGTTGCAGCGCTTTCCGGAACACAGTAAGCTGCTCAAGCGGCTTTTGATCGAGGGCAAGCTGAATGAAGTTCAGACGGTCAAAGACCGGATGGGGCTTAAGACAGCCTTAACCGTGCAGCCCCTGGTCGACCCACATGTTTTGGAGCAGGCTATAGCTGAATTGAGCTCCTCGGCCAAACGGCAGCATGATGTACTGAAGCATTTTATAGACAACCCAGAACCGATCAAACTGGCAGAGCTGCTCACGCAGCTCGGAATTAGCGCGGGTACCGTCAAGAGCTTGGCGGACAAAGGTTGGCTCGACATACAGGAGGTGGAAGTATTTCGCGATCCGTATGCGGGACGCCACTTCGTGCCGACCGAGCCTTTGCCCTTAACGGAAACGCAGCGGCAAGTATTCGAGCCGCTTTCCCGGACTTTAGAGAATCAGGAGCATAAGGTGTATCTGTTACATGGAGTTACAGGCAGCGGGAAGACTGAGGTTTACTTACAGGCGATTCGTCAATGTCTGGATCAGGGTAGAGAGGCCATTGTGCTTGTGCCCGAAATTTCCTTAACTCCGCAGATGGTGGAGCGATTCAAAGGCCGCTTCGGAGACTTGGTCGCTGTGTTGCACAGCAGGTTATCTACTGGTGAACGCTATGATGAGTGGCGCAAGATTGGCTTGAAGCAGGTGAAGGTAGCGATCGGGGCCCGTTCTGCTGTGTTTGCCCCTTTTACCCAAATCGGACTAATAATTATTGATGAAGAGCATGAATCCTCCTATAAGCAGGAAGAGAGTCCCAAGTATCATGCGCGCGATGTGGCTATCGCTAGAGCGGTCAGCCATGGAGCCGCTGTAGTATTGGGGTCTGCCACCCCTTCGCTGGAGAGCTATTACCGGACTTTATATGCAAGCGAAGCCTTTGAGGGAGAGGCAGTGGGCAGATTGACCCCTCCCTTTGAGCTGCTCCGTATGGATACGCGTGTAGAAGGTCGTCCTTTGCCTGGGGTGGAGATCGTGGATCTGCGTGAAGAGCTGCGCGGAGGGAATCGCTCCATGTTCAGCCGATCGTTGTATAAAGCGATTGAAGATCGGTTACACAAGAAAGAACAGACTGTGCTGCTCCTGAACCGAAGAGGGTATTCCACCTTTGTGATGTGCAGGTCTTGCGGATTCGTGGTTCAATGTCCGCATTGTGATATCGCAATGACCTATCATCAGGTATCGCGTACGATGCGCTGCCATTATTGCGGACTTAGCGAACCTGAGCCGAGTCAATGTCCGAGCTGCGAGAGCGAGCATATCCGATATTTCGGCACAGGAACTCAGCGGGTGGAGGAGGAGCTCGGCAAGCTCTTTCCCGGCATTCGAGTCATTCGGATGGATGTGGACACGACGGCCGAGAAGGGGTCTCATGAGAAGCTGTTGACCCGATTCCGCAATAAGCAGGCCGATGTATTGTTAGGTACCCAGATGGTTGCTAAAGGACTTGATTTTCCCGATGTTACGCTTGTAGGGGTTATTGCTGCCGATACGGTGCTTAATTTACCGGATTTTCGTGCTGCGGAGAAAACGTTCCAGCTGTTAACACAAGTAGCAGGACGCGCGGGAAGGCATAAGCTCCCAGGTGAAGTATACATCCAGACTTACACTCCTGAGCATTACAGCATTCAGCATGCAAGCCAGCATGATTACAGCTCATTTTTGCGGGAGGAACTGAGTGCACGACGTGAGCGTGGATATCCGCCCTTTTATAATCTGATTCTTATTACATTTTCTCATGAGCAGGTTCAGCTGTTGGTGCGGGTCGGGGAATCATTCGCCGCTCATTTGCGTGAAAGATGGACTCGTAATCCTCGTAATGGTCAAAAAGGCTATGAGTTCCAGCTGTTAGGCCCTATTGCCTCGCCTATTGCTCGAATCAAGGATAGATATCGATTTCAATGCATGGTAAAATATCGGGGGGATCTAGATGCGGCAGGCATGATCAGCGAAGCGGCGAATGCACTTGAAGAGCTTGTTCGTCAGCAGAAATTGCTCATTAGCGTGGACGTGAATCCTCAAGTATTGATGTAGATCATAAAGATTATAAACCATACTTAAGAACTAAAAGGTTGAAGGGGAGTGTTGAAATGGCCATACGTATTATTGTTAAAGATCCTGACCCCGTCCTGCGAGAGAAAGCCATTCAAGTACAAAAGTTTAATTCCAATCTGCACAAGCTGCTGGATGATATGGCGGACACGATGTACGATGCTGAGGGCGTGGGTCTTGCTGCGCCTCAGATCGGTATTCTTAAACGAGTAATCGTTATCGATGTGGGAGATGACAACGGGCTGATCGAGATGGTCAATCCGGAGCTGGTTCATAAGGAAGGCGAACAATTCGGTCCTGAAGGCTGTTTGAGCATTCCTGGACTTACGGGCGATGTGAATCGCTCCTTGACCGTAACGGTTCGCGGGCAAGATCGCAATGGCGATCCTATCGAATATACAGGCTCTGAGCTTCTGGCCCGAGCTTTCCAGCATGAGCTGGATCATTTGAATGGCATCCTCTTCACCGATTTGGCGCAAAGTGTATATCGCACTGCCGATCGGCCAGCTGAAGGTGAGGAGTGAGGCGTATGAACATTGTGTTCATGGGGACGCCTGAGTTCGCAGTACCTTCTCTGCAAACATTGATCCGTGGAGGTTATAATGTCGTTGGTGTTGTTTCTCAGCCAGACCGTCCCAAGGGGCGCAAACGCGAGCTGGCTCCGACCCCGGTCAAAGCAGAAGCTCTTCTTCACGGCATTCCTGTGCTGCAGCCTGTTAAGCTGAGAGATCCGGCCAGCATTCAGGAGCTGGCAGCTCTGCAGCCGGATCTCATAGTAACGGCTGCTTATGGGCAAATCTTATCCAAGGCCGTACTGGCACTGCCGAAGCATGGTTGTATAAACGTACATGCCTCACTGCTTCCGAAGTACCGGGGGGGAGCGCCCATCCATCATGCTATTATGAGAGGTGAGCCTGTTACTGGGGTCACCATTATGTATATGGCTGCCGGCCTCGATACCGGTGATATGATTAGCCGAGTTGAGGTGCCGATAGGCGATGATGATACCAATGGAACCATGTTTGAGAAGCTGAGCTTGGCAGGTGCTGAGCTGCTGCAGCGAACGCTTCCAGCCCTGCTTGCAGGGGATGCAGAGCGTATCGCGCAGGTGGAAGAGCAAGCAACCTATGCCCCGAACATCAGCCGCGAGGACGAACGAATTCGTTGGGAACGCACGTCTCTTGAGCTGTTCAACCATATTCGCGGCTTGAATCCTTTTCCAGGAGCTTTCACTACATATGAGGGTGAAGTATTCAAGGTGTGGACAAGCCTTAAGCCTCAGCGTGAAGCTGATGCACAAGGTGCCGGTCAACCAGTGCGTATACCTGGCACTGTAATTCAGATGACGGATATGGGTATCGAAGTGCAGACTGGATCAGGTTCAATATGGCTGACACGTGTGCAGCTTGCCGGCAAGCGAGCCATGGATGTGGCTGAGCTTCGCCGCGGCTTGACGATTCCAGCTGGAACACTATTAGGTGCAGACCCTATAGCATCATCGGAAGGAAGCTAGCAATGAATCGTACGTCCGACACTAACAAAAAGAACACCAACAAACATGGGAATCAATCGGCTTCAATAGGACACTCCGCTAACAAGGGGAAGTCTACTTCAGCTTCGCGCCCTGCTTCGGCGCGTGCTAAGACCGCGCGCGAGCTTGCCATGGATATTCTCACCCGTGTGGAACAGGAACAAGCCTATAGTAATCTGCTATTGAACCAAACCCTGCAGAAGCATTCACTTGATCGCTCTGATGCTGCCTTGGCAACCGAGCTTGTATACGGTACGATTCAACGTCTGAATACACTTGATTATTGGTTATCCGGATTCGTCGCCAAAGGCTTGGCGAAGCTCGATCCTTGGGTGCGCAGCCTGCTGAGGATGAGTTTGTATCAATTCGTATACCTGGATCGAATTCCGGAGCACGCTGTTGTCAATGAAGCGGTCAATCTGGCCAAGCGCAAAGGTCACAGCGGTATTGCCGGGATGGTCAACGGCGTGCTTCGCAGCATTATTCGCCAACGCAGCGAGCTAACGATACCGGAAGGACTTTCTCCTGCAGAACGAATTGCATTGACGCATTCGCATCCAGTCTGGATGGTATCGTCCTGGATTGCCCAGTTCGGCGAAGAGACTGCAGAACGCATATGCTCTGCCAACAACACCGTACCGAACATCAGTGTTCGCGTTAACGTGCTTCGATCAAGCCGCGATGAGCTGCTGAAGGCGCTCGCAAGCAGCGGTTTGACAGTAAGGCCTTCGGAGCTTGCTCCTGCTGGAATTATCGCAGAGAGCGGAGGCAACATGGCATTCACCTCTTGGTACAAGGAAGGCCTTGTTTCCATTCAGGACGAGAGCTCGATGTTGGTAGCAGAGGCTGTGGAGCCGCTGTCAGGTATGCGGGTGCTCGATTGCTGTGCTGCCCCCGGTGGCAAAACCGCTCATCTGGCTGAGCTTATGGCGGACCGCGGGCATATTATCGCCGTTGACGCGCACGAGCATAAGCGACTGTTAATCGAAGAGCAGACCCAACGACTCGGTTTGAATTGTGTTCAGACATTAACGACAGACGCACGCGAGCTCCCTCAGCGATTCGCGGCGGCTTCATTTGACCGTGTGCTGCTGGACGCTCCTTGCTCCGGACTAGGCGTGATCCGCCGCAAGCCGGATCTCAAGTGGAGCAAGCAGCAAGAGGAGATACAAACGGTTTCTCGACTTCAGGCTGAGCTTCTCAATCGTGTTTGTTCGTTAGTATCTCCAGGCGGCTTGCTGGTGTACAGTACATGCACGCTAGCATCTGAGGAGAATGAGCAAGTGGTGAAAACCTTTCTGCAAGCGCATCCTGATTTTGAGTCAGAGGCGCTGCCTCGCACTTTAGCTCATATCCAAGGGGCGGAGCTCGGGATGATTACGATATTGCCTTGCGACTACGGATCGGACGGATTCTTCATAGCCCGCATGCGTCGCAAAGCGCTATAACTTTAGCTATTCGGCAAACTGTGATAAACTAAGAAAGATTGTTAACCTGGATTTCGCACGGTGGTAACTTGAGAAATCCGGGTTAATCGCACATCAGTACTAGAAATCAAATACGGGTAGTGATTAGATGAGTGAAGAGCAACGATTGAAACCATTAAAACCATTAAAACCATTAAAACCATTAAAACCTCTTGCCCCCCATGTGCCGGAGAAGCCGTTTGTATATGACTACACCCTGGAAGATTGGCAAGAATGGGTGAAGAACAACGGTGAACCGGTTTTTCGTGCGGGACAAATATTCGACTGGCTCTATGTCAAAAGGGTGGAAACGTTCGAGGCCATGTCCAATTTGTCCAGAAGCCTGCGGGATAAATTAATCGATCAATTCGAATTCGTTTCGATGACAGAAATTGCGAAGCAAGAGTCAAAGGACGGAACGGTTAAGTTCTTGTTTGAGCTCCAGGACAAGAATGCCATTGAGACCGTAGTTATGAAGCATAATTATGGAAACAGCGTTTGTGTGACAACCCAAGTCGGGTGTCGGATCGGCTGTACATTTTGTGCCTCCACGCTTGGTGGATTGAAGCGTAATTTATCTGCTGGAGAGATAGTTGCTCAAGTGGTGAAAGCGCAGCAGACACTGGATGCAAGCGGAGAAAGAGTCAGCAGCATCGTCATTATGGGAATTGGTGAGCCGTTCGAGAATTATGAGGCGATGATGAAATTTTTGGGCATCATGATTCACGAGAAGGGGCTGAATATCGGACAACGCCACATCACCGTTTCTACAAGCGGAATTGTACCGAATATTTATCGGTTCGCTGATGCGGGAACTCAGATTAATTTAGCCATTTCCATTCATGCGCCTAACGATGAGCTTCGTTCCAAGCTAATGCCGGTTAATCGCAGATACCCTTTCCGTGACTTGATCGACGCCTGCAAGTATTATTTGGATAAGACAGGACGCCGGATTACGTTCGAATATGCCCTCATGGGGGACGTGAATGACAAGCCGGAGCATGCGGAAGAACTCGGTGTTGTACTAAAAGAGATGCTGCCGCTCTGCCATGTCAATCTGATTCCTGTTAACTTCGTTCTAGAGCGAGACTTCAAGCGAACAGATCGAAATGATATTTTTGGTTTTCAACGTATTCTTGAGAAACACAAAATTCCTGCGACGATACGCAGGGAGCATGGAAGCGACATAGCGGCCGCTTGCGGTCAGCTGCGTGCGAAGCATTTGGAGTCAGGGGTGAAGTGAAAGCTATGCTTACGGCCTATCGAACGGATATTGGGAAGGTCCGTTTAATTAACGAGGATCGAGCTGCTGTTCAAAACGGGATTAACGGCTTCACCCTCGCCATTGTGGCCGACGGTATGGGTGGACACCAGGCTGGGGAAATTGCCAGCAAGATGGCGGTTGAATTGATTCAATCCCATTTGCTTGGCCTGACGAACGTATGGGATGAGCATAATCGTCCGGCAGCAATTCGAAGAGCCATTGTACATGCTAATGAGACTGTATTTGAGTTTGCCTCTAATCAGCAGCGCTTTTATGGAATGGGAACAACTGTAGTGGCGACACTTGCGTCCAATAAGGATATGGCTATTGGTCATATTGGCGACAGCCGCGCATATTTATGGAAAGCAAGCGTAAAGGACAAGACCAAGGGAGCAGGCTCCTTGAGACAAGTGACAGAGGACCATTCTTTGGTCAACGAGTTAATCAAGACAGGCCAAATCACTCCTGCTGAAGCAAGCACACATCCTCGTCGTAATGTACTTACCCGCGCATTGGGTACAGAGAAACAGGCAGAGGTGGATGTTACACAGCTTACTTGGCAGCATGGAGATATTTTATTATTGTGCAGCGACGGGCTCAGTGGACTTGTTAAGGATTCCGTGCTGGAGCAAGTGCTCAGCCAGGACCGGGATCTGGAATGGAAAGCGGATGAACTCGTCCGGCTGGCTCTTGACGCCGGCGGAGACGATAATATAACCGTTGTGTTGCTGGAGAACAGGGAAATCAACCAATCCATTCAAGACAGGGGGGATGATGAATGATCGGTCATGTGTTGGGAGGCCGCTATGAGATCATAGAACGAATTGGCGGCGGCGGTATGGCATTAGTGTACAAAGGCCATGATATTCTTCTGAATCGCAAGGTCGCTGTCAAAGTACTTCGCCAGCAATACGTGCATGACGAGGAATTCATACGCCGCTTTCGGCGTGAGGCTCAGGCTGCCGCCTCCCTGTCGCATCCGAACGTGGTCAGCATTTATGATGTGGGTCAAGAGGATGAAATTCATTACATCGTGATGGAGTACGTTGAAGGTAAGACGCTCAACGATCTAATTATTGAGAAAGCTCCGATGCAGGTAGAAGAAGCAATCCGAATTGCCAGTCAAATATGCGATGCTCTCGAGCATGCTCACCATAACCAAATCATTCATCGGGATATCAAACCTCATAACATCTTGATGGGTAAGAACGGTCGGGTTAAGGTAACCGATTTCGGGATTGCTCGCGCAGCAGATTCTTCACAGCTTACTCAGACTGGCTCCGTAGTCGGCTCCGTGCACTATTTTTCTCCAGAGCATGCCAAAGGAACTTCTACAGGTGCCAAATCGGACATTTATTCACTCGGAATCGTATTGTATCAAATGCTGACAGCCAAGCTTCCGTTCTCGGGGGAGAGCCCGATCAGTGTTGCCCTTAAGCATCTGCAAGAAAATGTAGAGGACCCCCGTAAGGTCAATCCGCTGATTCCGCAAAGCGTAGAGAACATGATTCTGAAGTCAATGCGCAAAAATCAGGATGAGCGTTATCAGTCTGCCAAGGAAATGTTGATTGATCTGGAAACCTGCTTGCTTCCCGAGCGTCGTAATGAAGCGAAGATAATATTCGCTGGAGACGACGATGATGACGAGAAGACAAGGGTCATTCCGGCAATCAAAGGCGATGTATATCAACGCAGCGGCCGATCCGGACGTTCTTCCGTAAGCGAGGATGCAGACAAGCCGAAACGCTCGAAGGCCTGGATTAAGCCGACCGTATGGGGTGTTGTCATCCTTCTTCTGCTGCTGGGCCTGTGGTATGCAGTGGGAGTTGTGAAAGCGATGATCACTGTACCGGAGGTAGACGTTCCAAACCTGGTGACGTGGAATGTTGCGGATGCCGAAAAGGAGCTTACGAGGCTGCAGTTAAAGCCCAAGGTAGTTCAGGAAGTGAACAAAGTGGTGGCTAAGGATTTAGTAGTCTCTCAATTCCCAACACCTATGGCGGTAAAGATTAACAGTGAAGTAATCTTGTATGTGAGTTTGGGGGCTGAGAAGCCTAAGATGCCGGAATGGTCTGGGAAGAATTACAA
This sequence comes from Paenibacillus sp., assembly GCA_029239545.1. GTDB lineage: Bacteria > Bacillota > Bacilli > Paenibacillales > NBRC-103111 > Paenibacillus_AA. Next base: position 9,090 of record JARBUQ010000022.1, on the reverse strand, counting down.
TGACATCCTCAAAACCGAATTAGTGCGTTTAGGCATAACCAAGGAGCAAGTGACTCCTGAGGAAATATTCGGATTGGAAGAACCAGGCACGATCCTTAAGCAAACTCCGATTGCCGGCGAGGAATATGATCCGAAGACAGTTGCCATCAAGCTTACAATCAGCAAAGGGCGGGAGCAGTTCGTCATGGAGGATTTGTCCGGCCTGACGGAGATTGAAGCGAAAGCCAAAGCAGCGACACTCGATCTTGTTCCAATAGTGGAGAGTGCCGCGACGTACAAACAGCCTAAAGGAAAAGTGTTCGATCAGTTCCCGTTCAAGAACAAGGATCTCGTTACCAAGGGAGAAAAGATCACGATCTTCGTAAGCAGTGGATATCCGCCTGAAGCGAAGCCAGTAACCCAATCGCTCACCATTTCTCCAGCTGTTAAAGGCAAAGAGAGCACAGTCAAAATCGTAATAAGTGATGCTCGTTACGATAATATGGATTGGGGATCATACAAAATCACAGATACCCAGTCGTTCGACGTCAACTTGGTGCTGTCGCCCGAGAAGGACGGAACAGTCCAATATTTCGTAGATGGTAACCGGAAAGATATAATACCCGTTCTTTACAGGCAAGTGGCCAGTGCAACCAACAGTCCCACACCTTCTCCTTCGGCATCAATAGTAGGTTCGCCAACGCCAACACCTTCCGGTACACCTAAGGCTAGCGTGACTCCAACACCAAGCAAGACTCCTACACCGAGTCCTGTTCCAAGCGGTACTGGAGGACGGAATTAATGGCAGTGGGATTGATAGTGAAGGCATTAAGCGGTTACTATTATGTGCAGCCTGAAGAGTTGAATGGCGCTACGGTGCAATGCAGAGCTCGAGGGATTTTCAAGAAAAAGGGGATATCTCCTCTTGTAGGAGACCGTGTTCTTTATGAGCGGACTGAGAATGGGGAGGGCATGGTCGATGAGATCATGCCCCGATCAACAGAGCTCATTCGTCCGCCAATTGCGAATGTTAATCTGGCCGTTCTCTTGTTCTCAACCACGGAACCGAGTCTCAACCTGCAGCTTCTGGACAAGTTCCTTGTTCACACAGAGCGGGCAGGCCTTGAGAGCATCATAGTGTTGACGAAGCTGGATTTGCTTGCCGAGTCTCATGATACGGCTGTTACTGACGATCTGAACCTGATTCAGGCCAAACAGTTATATGAGAACATTGGATATAAGGTAATCATTACAAGCTCAAAGACAGGCGAGGGTCTGGAAGAGGTGCGGACCGCATTATACGACCGGATCAGCGTGTTCTCCGGCCAATCAGGTGTAGGCAAGTCCTCCTTGCTGAACGAATTAGTCCCAGGCCTCAAGCTTGAGACTAACATTATCAGCATGAAGCTGGGAAGAGGCAAGCACACAACCCGTCATGTGGAGCTTTTCCCGATGGAGGGCGGCGGGTTTATTGCCGATACTCCAGGGTTCAGTCAGCTCGATTTTTTGCATCTGGAGCCTGAGGAGCTATCGGCTTGTTTCGCTGAGATGCGAGGTTACAGTGCGGGCTGCAAGTTTCGAAGCTGTCTTCATCAGCATGAACCCGACTGTATGGTGTTGTCGGCGCTGGAGCAAGGAAAGATCGCATCCAGTCGGTATGAGCATTATCTTTCTTTTCTGATTGAAATGAAGGAGAGGAAACGGAGGTACTAATTTATGGTGTATTTGGCTCCTTCTATACTATCCGCGGATTTCTCCCGTCTAGGGGACGAGATTCGCGATGTGGAGCAGGGCGGAGCGGATTGGCTTCATGTGGATGTCATGGATGGACATTTTGTGCCGAATATTACGCTCGGTCCACTCGTTGTTGAGGCGATTCGGCCTCATACGAAGCTCCCTCTGGATGTCCACTTAATGATTTCGAATCCGGATGCCTATATAGAATCATTCGCGAAGGCTGGAGCTGACTTTATCTCTGTTCATGTGGAAACTTGTCCACATCTGCATCGCACGATTCAGCATATTCATGCACAAGGGGTGAAGGCGGGAGTTGTTCTTAATCCGGCCACGCCTCTATCTGCGCTTGAATACATTCTTGATGACGTGGAACTCGTGCTTCTTATGACGGTCAATCCAGGCTTCGGAGGTCAGAAGTACATTAGCTCGATGACAAACAAGATTGCCGCTCTTCGTGTTATGCTCGAGAAAAGAGGGCTAACTGACATGTATCTTGAGGTTGACGGCGGGATTAATGCTGAGACCGCACCAGAAGTCATTCAGGCCGGTGCTAACGTGCTTGTAGCCGGTAATGCAGTATTTGGTACTACGAATCGCAAAGAGGCTATACAGCGAATACGGGGCACAGAGGAGTCGAAGTCGTCATGATCAAGACATTAAGTCTGATATTGTGGAGTTTCTTGGCAGGTCATTTACTGCTGATTTTCTCCTGGAGTGAATTTTCGATATTCCGCTATATTTACTCCCTGGGTGCATTGTTTATAGGCATTTATTTTTTCAAAAAATTCGAATCCAAATGGATGCGAATTAATTTTGTACTAGTCTCTATCGTGTTTTATTTCATCTTAACGGTATTTTATGTAATCGTGGGCAAAATTCCTTTCTTTAATCTGGAGCCGCCTGGCCTTAATATGGAACAATGATGTGACATGTTTGCGCAAGCAAAGGCATACTAATAACTACAAGCCCTGAGGGTATGTAGTTATTTTTCTTTTGTGGGCAGGCACATTTGCTCCTTGTCGTGAATAAGATGGAATAAATGAAGCTTACGGGGTGTATTACTTCGTGAATGCTTAAGGAGGGGTAGAGGTGAAATTTTATACGATCAAGCTACCAAAATTTTTGGGCGGTTTCGTGAAGGCCATTCTTGGTTCCTTTAGCAAAAACTAATTCCAACATAGGACTTAAGTTCGACCGTCCAAATTCATGTATTCATATCCAGCAATACTTAAATCCCGCATTTCGCACTCAAACCCCATGCGAGATGTGGGTTAAATGGATTCTCTTGGCTTGAACCAGGGAATTCCAACGCAAAAAAAAGCACCTCCCAAGAAGGTGCTTTTTGTCTATGCATGGTTCGGTTGAGCCGTCAGCATAAATTACACACGAACGAGTTTGCCGGACTTCAGTGCACGAGTGCTCACATACACGCGCTTCGGTTTACCGTCCACGAGGATGCGTACCTTTTGTACGTTCACTCCCCAAGTGCGCTTGGTCTTGTTGTTAGCATGGGAAACGTTATTGCCTTGGTGAGGGCCTTTTCCTGTAATAAAGCATTTGCGGGACATATTAAAACACCTCCTAACCGTAACTTCAAGTACAGCCGATATTATTCCGAAAACATACTTTAATATAATAGCATAACCGCTTTCAGGTAGTCAATGAAAAGAGAAGCATCAGTTGCATTTATTTCTTAGGTCGATTATAGTAAAATGAAAATAGCTAACATGAAGCTTATGTCCAGCTTATTGTGGGAAGCAGCCATATAGCCATTTTAGATGCTCGGAAAGGATGATCATGCCGGTGCAAATCAAGAGTGATTTGGGAAGTGTACACATTTCGAATGATGTGATTGCCGTATTAGCCGGTTCAGCGGCTTTGGATTGTTACGGGCTTGTTGGCATGGCATCACGCAAACAGCTGAAGGACGGTATCGCTGAGCTGCTTGGGCGGGAGAATTTAAGCCGCGGAGTAGAGGTGCGGACTGAGCAGGAGCAGGTACATATAGACCTTTATATAGTTGTAAGTTATGGGACCAAGATTTCCGAGGTAGCACACAACGTGCAGTCCAAGGTCAAATACGTCATGAATGAAATAGTCGGACTTCGCGTCGATTTCGTAAATATAATTGTACAGGGCGTCCGAGTTTCGCGATAGGAAGGGGATTTTTTCTTGAGTAAGCGCTTTAATTGGATAAACGGGTCAGATTTCACCCAGATGGTATTGGTCGGGGCACATAATTTAAACGCGAATGTAGGTATGGTCAATGCGTTGAATGTATTTCCTGTTCCTGACGGAGATACCGGTACTAACATGAATTTGACCTTGACCTCAGGAGTAGAGGAGCTTAAGAGAAAAACTTCCTCTCATATTGGAAAGTCCGCAGAGGCATTGTCAAAAGGACTTCTTATGGGTGCGCGCGGGAACTCGGGCGTAATTTTGTCACAACTGTTCCGGGGGTTGGCTAAGTCTATTGCGGAGCATGGAGAGGTGAATGCCCAGCAAGTGGCTGCCGGCCTCCAGAATGGGGTAGATACCGCCTATAAGGCGGTTGTGAAACCTGTTGAGGGAACGATTCTAACAGTAGCCAGAGAAGCAGCCAAGCATGCAACGGTTGTTGCCAGACGCAACATCGATGTGTTGGAATTAATGGTCGAAGTATTGAATAAAGCAAAAGAGGCGCTGGCCCGAACACCAGATCAGCTCCCTGTGCTCAAGCAGGTAGGAGTAGTAGATGCCGGCGGGCAAGGGCTGGTATGTATTTATGAAGGGTTCGTAGCCTCATTGAAAGGGGCTGACAGCTCCCGGGAACTTCCTTTAACTGCAGAGACTTCTGCAGCCGGAGCAGCAGCTGGATCAGCACACTCAAGTACTGTTTATTCGCTGCATAATCAAGCCGTCCATATGCCGACGGGCAGTGCGCAGGCTCAATTATCAACTGACGATATTGAATTCGGCTACTGTACTGAATTCATGATTCAGTTGATTGAAGGCAAGTCCGCGGATTGGGTATTTGATGAATTGGGCTTTCGGGCAGAGCTTGAGAAGCACGGGGATTCTGTCCTTGTTGTGGCTGATGACGATCTTGTTAAAGTGCATCTGCATGCAGAGCTTCCAGGCGATGTTCTTACACTGGCGCAACGATACGGGGATCTTATCAAGATTAAGATTGAGAATATGCGTGAGCAGCATACCCACCTGCTGGTGGAAGATGCAGCGGTGGAGGCAGGATCGCGCAGCAGACAAGAGTCCTCAGACAGAACAGGGGCTTCAGCTGGCGGAGGAATGAACGCATCGATCGCTTCTGTCCCTAACAAGACGACAGCTAATCATGCTGATACGAGCACTCCCTATGGCTTTGTAGCCGTCTCTATGGGAGGAGGCATTGCCGCTATTCTTGAGAGTCTTGGTGCGGACGTTGTGCTTTCGGGGGGACAAACGATGAATCCGAGCACGGAAGATATCGTGAAGGCTGTACAGCACATATCTGCAAGAACGGTTTTCGTTCTTCCAAATAACTCCAATATTATTATGGCTGCCCAGCAAGCTAAGGAGCTGGTTGATAAGGAAGTGATCGTGATCCCTTCCAAGACCATTCCGCAAGGAATGTCTGCTCTACTGGCTTTTCAGGATAAATTGGATACAGCGAAAAATACTGAAGCGATGCTTAAGGCAATCTCCGGTGTTCAGTCTGGGCAAGTCACTTACGCTGTGCGTGATTCTCAGATAGATGGTCTCGACATAAAAGAAGGAGATTATCTGGGGATACACAACAGCAAGATTGTAACGTCAACACCGAGTCTGCAGCAGACCTGTCAAGCACTGCTGGCCTCCATGACATCAGAGGGTGGAGAGATTATTACGATCCTTGCAGGGGAAGATGCATCGGAGCATACAACAAGTGAGCTTGTTGACTGGTTGGATCAGGAATACCCGAATGCCGAGGTTGAGGTACATCACGGCGGACAACCGCTGTATTATTATATAATGGCAGTTGAATAATGGTTGCGGGATTGAGCATGAATCAAGAAGATGAATTCGAATGGGGGAACTGAATATGGCTAACATTCGGATCTTAACCGACAGCACGGCAGACATTCCTGAGTCGGTCCGTAAGGAGTATGGCATTGAGATGGTGCCGCTTAAGGTTCATTTCGACACCGAGACGTATTATGATGCAGTAACGATTCAGGCCGAGCAGTTCTATGACAAGCTTGTTGCTGCTCCCAGGCTGCCAACGACGTCTCAGCCCTCCCCTGTTGATTTCCTTGAGGCTTACAAAGGAACTGAGAGCCAGCAGCAGTCTGCGGATGCAGAAGTGATCGCGATCACTTTGTCTGCTGCTATGAGCGGAACGTACCAATCGGCTGTATTAGCCAAGTCTCTCTTAGAGGAGCAGGTTGATGTAACGGTAATCGACTCCAAGTCGGCATCTTACGGAATCGGAATGCTTGTTGTAGCTGCTGCTAGAGCAGCCCGAGAGGGGAAGAGCAAGCAAGAGATTGTGGAGCTTGTTCAAGATTTGCGTGCAGGCACCAAAATTTATTTTTTGGTGGATACGTTGGAATATTTGCAGAAAGGCGGCCGAATCGGAAAGGCGTCAGCCGTTCTTGGCTCGCTCCTCAATATTAAACCAATTTTAACGATTGATTCTGAAGGACAGGTTGCACCTGTGGACAAGGTTCGCGGTCAGAAGAAGGCAATTGCTCGAATTATAGAGCTGCTTAAGGAGGAATTCGGCGATACGGAATTGATTGCAACTATTGCCCAAGCCAAAGCCTCCGAAACAGTGAAGGAATTTGCCCAGCAACTGCAAGGACAGCTGAATATTACGGAAACGAATTTCACTACGATTGGTCCCGTAGTTGGAACGCACACTGGCCCTGGCGCGTTAGCCGTGTTCATCACTCGGGCACGATGAAGGGACAGAGCACATTCAGCTTGGACTTGAATGAGCTGCCGCTCACTCAAGTGCGAGGAATTAGCCAGCCGAAGGCCAAGGAGCTGGAGTCCTTCGGAATTAACTCGGTCGGGCAGCTGATCGAGTATTTTCCGTTCCGATACGAGGATTATCGCATTCGAGAGCTGGCAGACGTTAAGGATGGGGAGAGGGTGACCGTTGAAGGTGCATTGTATAGTGAGCCAGTGCTCCAACGATACGGTCGCAGTAAATCCAGGCTGTCCATAAGAGTGTTATGCGGCTCACAGATTGTGACAGCTGTCTGGTTCAATCGGCCTTTTCTGAAGGACAAGCTGATAGCGGGGCAGCAAATTGTATTAACCGGAAAGTGGGACCAGCAGCGCAAGCAGCTCACCGTATCAGATTCAGAGTTTCCAGGTGCATCCTCGGCAAGGTCGGGGACTCTGCAGCCGGTATATTCCATAGGGGCTACGATCACGCAAGCATGGATGCGTAAAGCAATTGGCCAAGCGCTGACGCAGTACGGGATGATGATCCCTGAGGTGCTGCCATCCGAAATCGTCAATGCCTACGGCTTCATGGCTAGAAGGTTAGCTGTACATGCCTTGCATCATCCTGATGAAGTGGAGTCGGGACTGGAAGCTAGGCGGAGAATGGTATATGAGGAGCTTTTCTTCTTTCAATTAAAGATGCATGCCTTCCGTGCCATACAACGCAAGCGATCAGATGGAGTGGCTCATTCCTTCGACAATGAGGTTGTACGGCTGTTTGTCCGCGGGCTGCCCTTTACACTAACTGATTCTCAGAAAAATGTAATAGCAGAAATTTTGCACGATCTGAAGCAGCCCTATGCAATGAATCGATTGCTGCAAGGAGATGTGGGAGCAGGGAAGACGGTTGTTGCCGCTGCTGCGTTATATGCTGTAGTGAAGGCGGGTGGACAAGGCGCTCTAATGGTCCCGACCGAGATTTTGGCAGAGCAGCATAAAAGGTCTCTCGAGCGCTTGTTCGCGCCTTACGGAATGCAGGTTGGGTTGTTAACAGGCAGCTTAACGGATAAGCAACGCCGGGAAGTGCTCGCTTCTTTACATATGGGTTTGACTGATGTTGTTGTAGGAACCCATGCGCTTATTCAGGAAGATGTTATGTTCCGTAAGCTTGGATTAGTGGTGACCGATGAGCAGCATCGCTTCGGCGTTAATCAGCGCAGTATTCTTAGACGTAAAGGATTGAATCCAGATGTATTGACTATGACCGCTACACCGATTCCACGTACGCTGGCAATAACGGCTTTTGGAGACTTGGATGTTTCCACATTGCGCGAGCTGCCCAAGGGACGGAAGTTGATCAAAACGTACGCAGTCGGGCATGAAATGCTGGAGCGGGTATTAGGCTTCATCAGGCGCGAGGTGCAGCAAGCAAGGCAGGTATATGTGATTTGTCCCTTGATTGAGGAGTCCGATAAGCTCGATGTGCAGAATGCGCTTGATGTTCATGCTCAGCTTCGGCAGGCTTTTCCGGAGTTCAATGTCGGGCTGTTGCATGGGCGGCTGACGACAGCAGAGAAAGATGTGATTATGCGGGAGTTCGGGGAGAACAATGTGCAGGTGTTAGTCGCCACCACTGTAGTTGAGGTTGGAGTAGACGTTCCGAACGCCACGCTGATGGTAATCTATGATGCTGTACGCTTCGGCTTGTCACAGCTTCATCAGCTGCGTGGAAGGGTGGGGCGTGGCGAGCATCAGTCTTATTGCGTGCTGATTGCTGACCCGAAGAACGAGACGGCGAAGGAACGGATGCGGGTCATGACGGAGACGAACGACGGCTTCGAGATTGCGAGGCGAGATTTGGAGCTGCGAGGGCCGGGTGATTTCTTCGGAACGAAGCAAAGCGGAATGCCGGAGTTTCGAGTAGCCGATTTGATGAGCGATTTTGAGACGATGGAATTGGCCCGGGACGATTCAGCCAAGCTCGTAGCGCGAGAGGATTTCTGGACGGATGCTTCCTATCTGACTCTCCGGGAGTTTCTGCGACGGGAGCAGGTGCTGGAAGGAGAAGCTCTGGATTGACTATACAGGCCCTTTACTTGATAGGCAGGCAAGTTGCCAAGTAAAGGGTTCTTTTTGATTTGGTTTTATTAGGATTTAACCGACAAGAATTGAGCGCATGCCGCATACAATGGATAATGATCTTTTGCGGAGGTGCTGACATGAGCTATCAAAATTATGGAATTCAAAGAGAATTTGTAGAAAGAGTTAAGCTGAAAATGAAAAATCCGCAAGTTAAAGAACGCGTGAAAGTCGTTCTTGACGGGGTCACCAAGTATGATTTGCAGGATAAAGTCAAGGTTAGGCAACTGGTCGCCCGATTATCCAAGGTGCTTAATGAGACTTTAACGGCAAAGCAGGCTGAACAGATAGTGAGTTTTGTTGTTGATACGAAGATTGATCCGA
>JARBUQ010000021.1 GCA_029239545.1 Paenibacillus sp. | reverse complement strand
TGATCGTACAAGACGTAATTTCCCAGAGAGCATGCATCTGGATAATCAGGGAAGGCTTATTTTCATCGATTTCAACAGCAAATCGATCTCCAGACTTGATCCCAAGCAGCCCTACATCATCGAAGGTCTTGTGAATGAGGATAAAGCCAAAGCTAGCGGCGTGGAGCTTGCCTTCGATGCAACGAATAGCAGTATCGCTCAAGATGGCAGCCTCATTATTGTAGAATCAGCTCAAATTAATCGCCGTCTTTCGGATGGAACCATTACCCCCTCCCTCGTAGAGGCGTTGTATAGCGAAGCCACGAAAACAAAGGCCATTATTCTTTGGTCTATCGCTATAGCAGGAATTCTACTTCTGCTGTATGCAATCAAAATCGTTTTCTTTAACTTGCTGCAGCGTCGTCTCCCTCTCATGATGAAACAAATTTTTATTTTAGTACCGGTTATTGCGGTTTCGATGATTCTTCTCTCTACTGTCATTTACACTAGCTTCTCGAAGAAAATGGAAGAAGAAACCTTCAGTGAGCTTCTCTTACTGGCTAAAAACGGTCAAAACCTGATTGATGGCGATAAGCTGGAGAGTCTTACTTCACCTCTGGATTACAATGGGACTATTTATCAATCGTTCCGTAAAAAGATTCAATCTGTCTTTGACAATAATGAGCAAGATGATAATCAAGGCTTTTACAAAGCGGTTTATAAATACGAGAACGGCGTCATTTATCGTATTTTGGAAGATGATGACGGGATGCATATGTTCAATCCATTTCTGCAAACACCCGAGAATCAGCAGGTCGTGCTTCAAGGGAAACCAGCCAAAGGCCAATGGCAGGATTTCTCCGGTGAGTGGAGATATGCGATTGCTCCTATTTATAATTCAGCGGGTAAAATTGTCGGTGTTTTCGAAACAAGTAAAAATTTGGACGGCATCCTTAAGCATCGCCAAACGGTACTCCAATCGATCATTCGCAACATTGCTTTTATTTCGATAGGCTTACTGCTCGTTCTCTTTCTGATGACCTATGTGCTGCTCTCTTCGATTCGTAAGCTGCGCAATAGCGTTGGGGAGATTGCCAAGGGTAACTGGGATACGGTTGTTACGATAAATACAAGGGACGAAGTGTCAGACCTAGGCGACAGTGTCAATACGATGGCAGCTCGCATACGGGATTATATCACCAAGGTAGAAAACTTCAGCCAATCCTACTATCGCTTCGTGCCGCAGCAATTTCTGCGTTTTTTGAACAAAGAAAGCATACTGGATGTCGAGCTTGGCGATCAGGTGGAGCAAAATATGTCCATCTTAATTTTCAATATCCGAGGCTTTTATCAACTGTCCAAAAGGCTTTCGCCGGAAGAGAATTTCAATTTTGTGAACTCATTTCTTAAAAGATTCGGACCTTATGTGCGCAATCATCAAGGTCTCATGAATAAGTACTTAGGAGCGGGCTTCATGGCGTTATTCCCGAATCAAGCAGATGAAGCGCTGCGAGCCTGTATTAAGATGCGTAAAGAACTGGATATCTACAATTCTCATCGAGCCAAAGTTGGTTATAAGCCGGTTGATTTCGGCATTGGTTTGCATAAAGGACCGCTTCGACTAGGGATCATTGGTGAGGAGCAGCGTTTGGAAGGCAATGTGATTTCCGACGGGGTTAATTTGGCAACCATGCTGGAGAAAATGACGGAGCCGCTAGGGGCATCGATTCTCATTACCGATTATGTCGTTCAATCGTTGGAGCAGCCTGCCGGCTTCCACTATCGCAATTTGGGATTGATTCAGGTTGAAGGGGTCAAAGAGCCGCTTCATCTGTTCGATGTGTACCAGGGTGATCCGGATACGATCCGAGCTCTGAAGGATAAAACCAAAGCTTTGTTCGAGCAAGCAGTTACATACTATCAGGTAGGCCGTTTCTATGATGCTCGTGAGGCGTTCTTAATGGTTATTAAGCAAAATCGTCAAGATAAAGCAGCACAGCTGTATTTCTATATTTGTGATGAATACTTCCAAAACGGTACAACAGCAGAGTGGAATGGTACATTATCTGTTTCTTAATGTGAAAGAGGCGATCTTGGCATGCATGTACAAGAATTAGCAATGGAAAAGGACGCATTGCGAATTACAGATTTCTATTTGTCTTCGGATTCTTTTGATGACCAGCGGCATACGCCGGGAGAGCTTGATCATTTCCGCAATGCTCCCCTGCTAAGCTTAACGCAGCGCAATCATCGCCATTGGTTTATTGAGAATGAATCAGGTGAGATTATTGCGGTTACCAGCTGCAAGGAAAATGAGCATCAATCCGGAGGATTTCTGTGGGATTACTTAGCTGTACACCGCGAGTACCGCAGACATGGCTTTGCGAAGATATTATTCCAAGCGTTGGAGACATTCGCCAGGGCAGCGGAGGGACGATATATCCTTACCTATACCTGTGATTTGCCAGAGTATCAACCCATCCAAAAAATGTTTAGAGCGAATGGTTTTGAATTAATCGGCTCTTATCCGAACTACTATTATGAAGGTGAAGCCAGGCTGGCTTTTTACAAACCACTGTTAAACAACAAATGAAATAATAGATTGGACCTGATGATATGCAAGGAAGCTTAACTAGATGGATGGGACTGCGCACAGAAGATATTCGGAAGCTATGGATGATGCTGCCGATCTTTTATTTTAGCGGGATTGCTGAATCCTTGAACTATACCGCGTTCATGGCGCTTTTTAACCAAAGATTCGGTGTGCAGTATTTACCTTATATCTATATTTTAGAAGCGGCAATCATGCCTCTAGAGGGCTGGCTCTTAGCGAAGCTGGCGAATCGTCTGCCCAAGGCCAAAATGATGACTACGCTCTACCTAATCATGATGGGATTGCTGCTCCTCAATGGTGCGGTGCTTCTTGGATTTAAGCTTGGAGGCATTGATTTCAGGTATTACTACCCGATTCTATTCTTGTCTTCCAACTTTGTCGTGAGGCAGTTGACGCTGCTGCTTTGGAGTACGGCCTTTGATCTATGTCCTACTCAGCAGGCCAAAAGGTTAATGCCGGTGTTCATCGCTTCGACGACGACCGGCGGTATTACGGCAGGCTTGATCGCCCACCAAATTGGTAAACTGCTAGGTACCGAAGCGGTTTACGCGCTCGCTCCAGTGTTGATGGTGTTCGGCTTCATCTTTTTCCGCAAAGCGTTGGCACGGTATTTGGTGCCCTTGACTTTGAAAGAAGATAAACGATTGAAGGACCTTGGAACTTCTGGAGCGGGTGGAGAGGTACAGCAGCCTGCTGGCTATTATGCGAAACAGATGCTGCGCAGCCCGTTCCTGCTTTGCGCCATTGCTTTGATGACACTTATGCCTGCGGTTTATTTTATGATCGAGTATCAGTACTTCACGGCTGCTGAGAGCAAGTTCCCCAAGGAAGGCGATCTAACCTCATTTTATGGATTAATTACCGCTATTCAGTTCACGATCTGCTTGCTTCTACAAACCGTGTCTACCCGCTTAATGAACTGGCTGGGCGCGAGTATTATGCTGCTGGCGATTACGGTTATCTTTCTTGGCGGCTTTGGACTTACTGCTTTGTTTTTAAATCAATCGCTGGGGCTCGTGATGGTGTCCGGCTCTTATGCCATTTTTTATATTCTGCTGTATTACATTGCGGAGCCGTGCTATCAGCTCTTTTTCAAAATGATGCCTATCGGAAAACGCGACGGCTATCGTTATTTTGCTCAGGGTGTGGCTGCTTCGGGCGGGATCTTAATCGGTTCGCTGCTATCCTTACTGCATTCGTTTGGTCTCATTCAGCTGTCCCCTCTTGCCTGGGTAGGTGTAGTTGTAGCGGCTATTCTCGTCGTTGTGGCTTGGTACGGAAGGAATCTTTACATACGTGAGTTGGTCAAAAGTGTGCAGTCCTTGCATGCGGATCTATCGGATATTGCTGGCTCCTTTATCGGGGGCATTCGCAGCTCCAAAGCTTTGGCCTCCATGCTCGGCTATCTGAAGCATCCGAATGATTATGTGCGAGAGTTGGCGCTCGAAGTGATTGGTAAAGCGAAAGATTCCGCTTTCCTGCCGCAGTTGATCGGAATGATTGGTGAAGAAAGCTCAAGAATCCGCATTGCTGTGCTGCGGGCGATGAATTTGCAAGGGGCAACGATCCAGGATCTCGTGCAGGTGGCTTCATTCTTGGAGGATGAGGACCCTGAGGTACGTGCGGAGAGTGTGAAGTTGATTTCAAAGGCAACGCATCTCAAAAGCCAATCGCATTTCTTCATTCGTGTTAAGCTGCTAGATAACCATCCGAAGGTTGTGCACGAAGGCGTTAAGGCGCTTTATGCGCTGGAAAGTGAAGAAAGCTATCAAGCCTGTGACGAGGCGATTATTAAAATGCTCGATAACGGTGGCGAATGGGCCGTTTATGGCTGTCATACTGTCGCTGATCTGAAGCTTGATTCCTATTCAGCATGGGTGTTATCGCTGCTCGACGATCATCGTCCTGCTGTCAAAGTTGCGGCTGCGCACTGTATGGGTAAGCTTCAGCAGGTGGATGCAATTCCCCACCTCTTGTCGATGGTGCCACTCGCAGATCAAGAGCTGCGCAAGGCCATTCTCGAGGCTTTCGTAGATATGGGGGCTAAGGCTCTGCCAGCCTTGTTGAACGGTGTGAATCATGTGAATCCGTTTATATGGAATTCGGCGGTTACAGCGCTTGCTGAGCTGCTAGATGAAAGTGAATTACGTTCAGAGTTAGTTGATCGCTGCGTTAGTCGAATGCTTGCTTCCACGCAGGAACGCGCTCTACCGGCTGCTCTTCAAGAGCTGGGGATGCAGGGGCTTGCTGAGCTTGCCAATCAGCGCTGCGGGGAGCTTCATAATGCACTGGTAGGCGGCGCGTGGGCTGTAATGGCCAAGTTCGTAGATGAACGTGTGGTGACGACACTCCGCGAAGCGACTCAGGACGAGAGTGATGAGGTTCGCGATAACGCTTTGGAAGTTCTTGCTGAGGGACTCGGTGATCGCAGATTGGCCCTGGCACTGTTGGAATTATTAAAGAAAGAGACTGTGAGAAGCAGTGTAGCAAGAACGGAGCCGCTTCTCATTTTGCAAGAAGCTAAGATTTGGTCGGATGATTGGCTTCGAGATATTGCTGTTTATGCACTAAGTTCACTGGAGCGTGCCGATATGAAGGAAGATCGTAAGTTTTTAACGATGCTGGATAAAGTTATTTTCTTGAAGCAGGTCTCCCTATTCGCGGACCTGTCGGTGGATGAACTAGGTTTAATTGCAGGGATTGCAACGGAAGAAGTACATGAGGATCTTACTTATTTATTGCGCCGTGGTGAGCGGAATGCAGCCATGTATCTCATTATTGAAGGCAATGTTGAACTGAGCAATGAGACAGGTATTGGGGAGACTGTAACGATTGGTGTACTAGGACCGAAGCAAGCGTTCGGCGAAACGACGGCATTAGACGGATCTCCTTCCTCGATTACAGCTCAAGCTATTTTCGATGAGGTACGTGTGCTCACTTTGCAAGGGGAAAGCTTGTCTCGGTTAGTGAGATTGTATCCAGAGATCGGGATTGGGCTGCTTCATGCATCTAGTGCAAGAGTACGGCTGCTCGAAAATATGCTTTTGAAAATGGCTTAAATCGGTTATTCGGCAAGTAGCTTCAGCAATCAGTGTCTGAGAGGGTGAATGTCGTGTCATCGGAGTCTATCGTTTTGAGCAATGATCTGAAGGAATTGGAACGGCTAGGTATATTCTTGCGAGGCTTGTCGGAGACGATGGGCATGGATGACCATACGCTATACCAAGTGAATTTAGTCTGCGACGAGCTTGTGACGAACATCATTCTCTATGGCTATCCGTCTGGTGAAACCCGTATGCATACGATCCGCATTGATTTGGGGCGTGTCCCTGGTGGTTGGGAGCTTCGAATGACAGACCGCGGAGTGCCATTCAATCCTCTGTTGAAGTCAAGTCCGACTGTGGATCAGAGCTTGGATGATCGAGGGATTGGCGGTCTCGGTATCTACTTTGTGAAGCAGGTTATGGATGATATTGTGTATGAACGCTTGAACGAGGAAAATGTTCTAATGATGAAAAAATGGCGAATCAAGGAGGAGGGAATATCATGATAATAACCGAGCAAACGCAAGGTGAAATCACGCTGCTGAGCTTAAACGGCCGACTGGATGCGAATACATCCGCGAGCTTGGAATCGGCTTTTGCCAAACTAGTCGAGCAGGGGAAGGGCAAATTCGTGTTTGATCTTCAAGGTCTTGACTATGTCAGCAGTGCAGGGCTCAGAAGCTTACTTTCAGCAGCCAAAATGATTAAGGTGATTCAAGGCAAGCTGGCGCTGGCACGAATGAATGAGCATGTGAAGGATGTTTTCGACATGTCGGGATTTAGCCGTATCTTCTCGATTTATGAGACGGAGGCGGATGCCATCCATGCGATTTCTTAGTTGGAAGGGGAGGCGCGCTAAATGAATATCGTTGTTGGTGTGCTTCTCATCGTTTGTCTTATGGTTATCATTTTGTGGAAGCTGAGTGAGCGGAAACGAAGATTTGCAGAGTTGGAGCTTCAGCGGACAATGCAGCTATTCGACGTGAGCCTGGAAGTGAATTCGACGATCCGCAAGCAAGATTTGCTTGTGAAAATCATGGAAACCTCTTCCCGCATTATGAATGCCGAGGCTTCATCGGTTATTTTGGTCGATGAGGAAAAAGGGGAGCTGTTCTTTGACCTCGCGCTTGGTGAAAAAGGCGATGAAGTTCGTGAAATTCGCCTCAAAATAGGTGAAGGCATTGCAGGCTGGGTCGCCCAAACCGGCAAATCGGTCAAAATCGACGATGCTGCGCAGGATGAACGCTGGTCGTCAAAGGTGGCCAAACGGGTCGATTACCCGACACGCAGTATGCTCTGTGTCCCTCTTGTTAGCAAAGGGAAAATTATCGGTGTGCTGCAGGTGCTCAACAAACGAGATGACGCTCATTTCACGGATCGCGATTTGCAGCTTCTCGAGTCCATCGCTTCGCCAACAGCCGTTTCTTTGGAAAATGCTATGCTGTATGACGCGCTGGAGAAGTCGATTCATGCATTGAAAACGACGACGGCTGCTAAGGAACGGATGGAGAGTGAGCTGCGCATTGCCACTGACATCCAGATGGGCTTCCTCCCTCACGGGAGTTTGTGTTTAAGCAGTGGAAGCGTTGAAGGTGATATGAGCAGCTCATCTGAAGCGGGAGGTCTTGAAAGTAGTGACGTAGCCGTCGTGGAGACACAGGCCATTATTCGTCCTGCTCGTGAAGTCGGCGGGGACTTCTACGACTACTTCTGTATCGGGGCGGATCGCTTGTTCTTCGTGCTTGGCGATGTATCTGACAAGGGAATACCCGCTGCTTTGTTCATGGCGGTAACCATGACGTTGTTGAAAGGGAAGATGACCTCAGAGATGACTCCTGGAGAGCTGTTGACGGCAGTCAATCAAGAGCTTTATAAGGATGACTCCACGATGTTTGCGACGATTTTCTGCGGTTTACTAGATGTTCGATCAGGACAGTTAATTTATAGCGATGGTGGCCATTGTCCCCCTTACATCATGCGGGAAAGCGGAGACGTGGAGCAGTTGAAAGGGAAGAAAGGGCTTCCGCTTGGCGTTATGGATGATATGCTTTATATGGATAATGAAATGACATTAGGTCTTGGTGATCGAATTATACTGTATACCGATGGGATTACAGAGGCGGAGGATCGGCTTCAGGAGCAATATGGCTTCTCCCGACTATGTGAACTATTGAAGAAGGAGCAAGCAAGCAATCAAACGCGCTTGCTTGAGCGGATGGTTGAGGACGTAGATTTCTTCACGAATGGCGCTGTCCAGTCTGATGATATTGCTGTGCTCGTTATAGACAGAAATACAACCAAAATGTAATCTCAAAGCCATATAGTTGTGATATAGTGAATTTATACGACTTCATGCGTTCAGACACGGATAATTAGGGGACGCAAGCCATCAGCGGATGGGAAATAAGACTGGGAAATACCACAATAGGGGGTTCATGCCAATGCAACAGTCACGTCTAAACAGGCAACCAGATACTTCTTTGCAAACGAATCAACGTACCAAAAGCAGTACGCAAGGACAGTCTGCGGGAGCAGATCTGATGAATATTCAGCGCACGATTGGCAACAAAGCTGTTGGCAGCATGCTGACTGTTCAGACGAAGCTTACTGTTGGACCCGTGGGTGATTCTTATGAACAAGAGGCCGATCAAGTCGGTAAAGAAGTAGCTGATCATATCGCAGCATCGGAAAGTGGCGGGGCATCTAAGACTGACGTTCAGCGTACGGAGAGTGAAGGTGTAGGTTCGGAAGACGAAGAACTTCAGATGAAGCCAGCGGAGACGATCCAGCGTATGGAAGAAGAGGAAGAGCTGCAAATGAAGCCAGCAACTGAAACGATCCAGCGTATGGAAGAAGAGGAACTTCAGATGAAGCCAGAGGTAGACTCGATTCAGCGTATGGAGGAAGAAGAGGAGCTTCAGATGAAGCCAGAGGCAGACTCGATTCAGCGTATGGAGGAAGAAGATGAACTGCAAATGAAGCCGTCGGCGGACGGAAGCTTTGATACAGGAGCTTCTATCGAATCCAAGATCAAATCGCAGCAAGGCAGCGGAAGTAAGATGGATGATAGCATTCAAGCGAAGATGGAATCGGCGTTCAAAGCCGATTTTAGCAACGTTAATATTCATAATAATGCGGAGTCTTCCAAGCTTAATGCGGCGTTGGGAGCGGAAGCATTCGCAACTGGAAATGATATCTTTTTCCGTGAAGGCAGATATAATCCTGAAAGTCATCAAGGGCAAGAACTTCTGGGGCATGAATTAACGCATGTAATCCAGCAACGAGGCGGCAAATAAACTTAGATCTACGGCAACAGGGAATACTTATTCGCTTGTTGCCTTTTTGTATGGATAACATAACGCACAAAGGAGTCAGGCTCTGTGGCAAAAGGTAACCAAATTCAAACCAAGCCGATCGCATCTGTGCACCAGAATGCAAATCAATCGCAAACATCTCAGACTAGTAGTAGCGCACCTCAGGCGTCTCCACTGGCTCGGGACTTTTTTATGCAAATGCAGCGCACAGCGGGTAATCGGGCAACACAAGCTTATGCGAATCAACTTATTCAGAGAAATTCTACGGCTACCCAGCCGCAAGTGGTTCCTTTGCCAACGGCAACAACAGCGCCACCCGTGGCAACGCCGGCGCCACTTTCCACTGTAGCAACACCGACGCCTGTAGCAACCCAGGCACCGGGAACAGCGCAGCCGACACCCGGAGCAGCACCAGCTACAACCGTAGCGACCCCGCAGAATGACGGGACTAAAGAAAGTGCGGACATGGGATCTGGTGTTGTTTCAACATTCAGTGATAGTTTCGGGATGAGATCGGAGGACTTGGATGAGTCCTTCAAAAAATCGAATAATGCGGGTGAAGAACAACTATCGAATAGCACGGGAGCTGTTGCTTCAACAGCGGATCTCATTGGCGGACCGTTCCAAATTTTGAGTACGATCAGAGAAATGCTAGCCATTTCTGAAGATGACCGAACAAAATTAGACTACACGTCAGCAGGATTATCCATAACCGAAGCAGGAGCCAAAATGGTCAGTGGATCGGTAGGCCTGATAGATAAATCAGCTAAATCCACAGGTCATGAAGATGGCGTGGGTGCTTCTTCCTCCGTCAGTGACTATTCCGGAACGGTTGCTGAAGCGATAACTTCTGTGAAGAGCGCCATTTTGACGGTTAAGGCAATTTATGATTTGTACAGTAAGCATGCTGAAAATGGCGGTCTGGACAAGGGAGAAAAGTCCAAAGGCGCTATTGAAATTATTAGCAATGCCATTCAGACTGCGCAATCCGGTCTCAAAGTGGCCAAAGGCATCATGAAGCTTATGGAAACAAGCACAGCCAGCTTAACATCCGTAATACCAGGTGTCAGCATTGCGGTAAGCGGTGTGAAGATTGCGATTAAAACCGTTGATGTCATTAAAGCCGGCTTAAATCGCTCGGCGATGACAACGTTGAAACGTAACTTTAAAGGGAAGCACACGGGTGCGGACTTCATTATTGCTAAGCGTTGGTTCCGCAATGCTGGTGTGGATAAAGCAAAGCTTGCGGCGCATAAAGCGGAGCTTGAACGGAAGAAGGCACTAGGAGTTGCAGGTGCCGCAGAGCAGCTTGAAGAAATCGCTGAGTATGAATTAGCGAAAGAAATGAAAAATATTAACGTGAAGCGTACAACACGAGGTGGCTTGCAAATCGGGTTAGAGTTAACTAAAATAGCTGCAGACATTGCAACGTTGACTGGGGTCGGAGCGCAAGTCGGAACGCCGCTCAAAATTGTCGCTTCCGGCGTAAGCGCCGCGATGCCGATTGCAAGGAATTTGAAACAAGCGGGCCGCGATCGCGCCTCCAAAGCCGGCGCGTGGGGAATTACCAAAGCGGTCTTTGATGCTGATAAATCGACCGAGAAAAAGCAGGAACAACGCGGGCGGGATGCGGATTTAATTCTTGATTTGATCAGGAATCTTCCTACGCTGCACGGACCAGCGCTTGCACCAGCATCTGCGGCTACGGCCCCAGTTCCTGCAACTGCTGCACCAACACCTGCTCCTGCAACACCAGGACAAGCACCTGCAACAGCGGCACAGCCACCAGCATCTGCGATACCTGTGCCAGCATCGACAGCTATTCTTGCTCGATACGAGCATGTACGCAGTTATGTAGAAGCGGCAGGAGTAAGTTTACCAGCGCTTAAGACGTTTGAGAACGATCGAACTAAATTGAGAAAAAGCTTGATTGAAGCGATGGCCCAAAGAGAGTAGGAGAGTGTACATACATGTTGCCAGATAAGATACATGCGCGTCATTTGGCTCAGTTAGGGTTCTTGAAGGAGATTCTGGATGAGACAGGCCTAGCGACCAATTTATTGGAAAAATCCGAAGCGATTCCGCTTCACGTCCTTATGGCGGGGTTTCAAGAGGACAAAAAAGGTAGAGAACGTTTCCTTCACTTTAGCTTTTTACCGTTGAATGATGATGAAATTGGCGCGATTCAGCTGCTGCAAATTTACAGTACGCTGCCCTTTCATCTGCAAGACGGGTCGCGCGATGCCGTGGCTTCTGTCCTGTTGGAAATTAACACAAGATTGCCGATCGGTCATTTTGGTATCAATGAACAGAATGAGCTGCACTATCGGTATGTGTATAGTATTTCAGCGTCCCGCACTTTTGAGAGCGAAGAAGTGTTGGAGATTCTCAGCTTGTTCGTCTACATGTGCGATATGTTTGCTGAGCATGTTGAGTTGGTGGCGAGTGGTGAAGCCTCTGCCGTGCAAGTTGTTCAATCTTTGAGGTAGTTGAAGCAAACCCAAAAACCGATTCCTTCCTTAGTAGGAGATCGGTTTTTGGGCTATATCCTGAGCTACTTGGTTTTAGTTTGCAGCAGCTCGATAAGCTGCTTACCGGGATCTCTCATTTCGCCGCCAGCAGGACGATTTCCATTGCTGGTGTTTCCGTTATTCCGAGGTCCATTTGCACCGCCATTTCCTCGATTGCTCATACGCCCGGCTGAATCTTCTATAAATTTCCTCTGGGCATCTGTTAGCTTTTCAAACAGCTTAGTCTTGTTTGCATCACTAAGTTCAGCTTTAGTGACGATTTCTTGAGCAACGGGCAGCATGGCTTGAGCCTGTTCCTTCGTAATGGTAAGTCCATCTGCTTTGTCTAGCATGAGCAGCGTCTGAAACGTACTGAACATTTGTCTTTGCGCAGCATTCATGACAGATCGGTCTTGAGCATTTTGCTTGTCGTCTGCCTGTGATTGTCCATTTTGTTGTTGTTGCTGAGGTTGTGCTGAGCTTGCTGCAGCAGGTTGTGAAGTTGACGGATTCCCACAAGCGCTTAGTAATACCGGGATAAGGATGCATAAGCCCGCTATTTTAGTCATTTTTATCATGCTATGTATCACTCCTATCAATCATCTTCTTCACAATCCTACATGGCAATTATGAAAAATCTGAGAAGAGAAGCTGAATGATACCTAAATGTTAGCTTAATTTGTGCTGAGGGATATCACACAAATGATGTCGTAATCGAAATGATTGCGCCACGACACCCATAGACTAGTGATAAGGGCATCCAGCTAATGGGTGCCCGATTGCAACCGGGGAGGTACTGTTTATGCAGGAGCTTGTTGGGGAATGCAAGGCATGTAAAAAGCCAATTTTCTGCAATGATGGATTTATTAACGGAGTAGTGTTAGACGATAACACCTTAATATGCTTTGAATGCTTCGAGGGAGAGAGCGAAATCGAGAAGTGGCACCGACACTTGGGTGCATATGGAATTTGCATGCATGAAGGGAGCCTTTTGGTAATCCGAAAAAGTAATGGTCCATATATCGGGAGGTTCGACCTTCCGGGAGGCACAATTGAACCTAACGAAACTTTAGCGGAGGCAGTACGAAGGGAAATTAAGGAAGAGGCTGGAATAGAGATTCAAATTAAAAAGAATATCGGTGTGTGTGATTATATTGTTCCATATGTACTTCCTAAGAGAGGAACTTCTCATATTCATCATGTGGCTATATTTTATTCAGTTGAATATATGGGTGGAAATTTATCATCTAATCCTAAAATGTTTGAGGGGCAAGATTCTTTAGGAGCATTATGGGTTCCAGTGAGTGAGTTATATTCAGAAAATTCATCGCCCCTTGTACTTCAAGCAATTGAATGGTTAAGATCAGGTGAATTGCCGATTAACATTCAGCGTTTGGGTGACTAGGTCGTAAAGAAGCGATAGGATGTCCTCAATTGGAAAAATCCAATCCTTTATAAACTAACATAAAAAAGAAGCTGCTCGGGCAGCTCCTCAACTAAACTTGTTTCACACTTTTCACGGTTAAGCTGGGAATATCACTTTTCAAAGCGTAGCGTCTGTTCAACAGATAGCCGAAAAGAGAAGCCAGCGATTGCTGGAACAGCATGCCTAGTACAACGGGGATAGATACCGGAGGCGGGAAGTAGGCAACTGCGAGTACAGCGCCAGCACTAATATTGCGCATTCCACTGTTAAACGTAAGTGCTACGACGACGTCTCGATCCCACCGCATAAGCTTGGCGACAAGCCATCCTAGGATATAGCCAAGTGAGGCTATGAAGAGTACAAATCCGGCTAAACCTAGTAATTTAGTGTCAAAATCACGTAAATAAGGGGCGATTACGGAACTGTTGATAGCGACAACGATGCCCATAGTTATTTTCGAAAAAGGACCTAGGCGCCCACTCCATTGTTCTTTAATTTTCCCGCGTGTCCATTGATTCAGCAGCATGCCAATAATGGAGGGTAAAACGATCATAAAGAAGAGACCTTTCATCATCGCGAAGGTGTCCATCTGCACTTTGGTTCCAATTAACGCAGAGAGTGTGTAAGGAACGACAAAGGGTGAAAGAATGGTGTCCATGAGAATAATCGATAACGTGAGCATGATATTTCCGCGATAAATAGCTACCCAGACGAAGCTTGAAATGCCAGTAGGTATTGCTGCTGCTAAGATGAGGCCAGTTATGGTCATGGGCTCATGGCTGTATACGACATGCCCGAGAACCAGCGCAATCAGCGGCATCGCGACATGTAGAATTAACAATGTGGTTATGAGTGGAAGAGGCTGAACGACGACTTTGACGAATTCTTTGAAGCTGGAGCTTATGCTGCCCGCGAAAGTCATAAAGGCAAACAACCAAGGGGATAAATAGGTGAATCCGGATAAATGACTGCCTAGCAATACACCGATGAGCACACTAACTGGTGTAATTAGCGGCAAGATTTTTTCTAATTGACGATTCAATTGAGACAGCATTTAGGTGAACATCCTTCCTTTAAACTTCTTAGGCAGCTTTGTCTCCCTATTATATGAGTTGAAAGGAGTGGTGACTAGATTAAGATGCGGAGAAAATTTTTTTGTTTCCAAGCAATGGATGACGTGCTATGATATTTAACAATTACATACGAATGAATCCCTAGGGGCGCCGCAAGGCTGAGACAGAGCAATCTGAACCCTTTGAACCTGAACTGGGTCATACCAGCGGAGGAAAGTGGAACGAACATTGGAGCCCCATCTTTACATGTTTATTAGGCGGCGTAACCTACAACCACTTTTCTTTGGAAAAGTGGTTTTTTTCATGCCTGGAAATAAGTTGGAATATATGAGTTAGCTGCTGGGTTAGTGATATTTTTCAGCGTTAAAGTAGCTGATGCGGCGAAAAACATGCTTAAAACTAGAAGATGAAGCTGAATAAGGAAAATTCTTGTTTTAGTCTTGTTTGTTTTTTATGAATTTTAGCAAAGCGCAGGAAGGGAGTTGAGCCTCTAAATGTCCGCATATGAGCTTCATGTCATTTCCAATGGCAAGTTATCTTGGACGAAGCTGGCGGCGATTGCAGCTCAGATTCACCCCCATGTCACAGCCATTCATATACGTGAAAAAACGAAATCATTAGACGAGATCTTCCTAGGTGTTCAGTTTTTGCTCGAAACAGGTATTCCCGCGAAAAGCTTATTTATCAATGGTTACCCGTCGATTGTAACGGCTGCGGGATTAGGTGGATTACAGCTCCAGGGCAGCACCCCGCCGCTTTCAACCCTGAGAGAATTCTGTCAGGGAGTGCAGAGGACTGGCGTATCGATACATAGTGCGGAGGAAGCTAAGCAGCGAGAACTGGAGGGGGCGGATTATGTGATGTTTGGTCATATCTTTGCTTCGAATTCTAAGGTGGGTATCCCGCCTAGGGGGTTGGAGCCACTCAGAGATATGGCAGCCCAAGTCTCAATTCCGATTATTGCGATCGGAGGCATGAGACCTGAACGGGTAAGTTCGGTTTTGGAAGCCGGAGCTTCTGGTATAGCAGTGATGAGTGGGATCTGGGAAGCGGAAGACCCGTTGGAAGCAGTGAAAGCTTACGCCAATGAGCTAGAGCGAAAGGAGGTGGGATAAATGAAACATATGAACGATGTAATCATTGTCGGCGGTGGGGTCATTGGCTCTTCAATCGCCTATAACTTGGCAAAGCGAGGCCAGTCCGTCCTGCTCCTCGAGCGCGGGAGGCTAGGTATGGAGGCCTCGGCGGCGGCGGCGGGCATGCTCGGAGCACAATCCGAGATGGAGGATACGGGCCCGCTTTTTCAGTGGGCGCGGCAAAGCCGAGCGATGTTCCCCCAGCTGAGCGAGGAACTGAAAGCTCTCACGGGCATCGACATCGGTTTCGTCCGTGAAGGTCTGTTGAACGTGGCGCTCAGCGACGTTCAAGAGCAAGAGCTGCGCGCGAGGGAGAAGCTCCAACGCGCAGCGGGCGAGCAGGCGGAGTGGCTGAACGCAGCTGCAGCCGCCAAGCTCGAGCCCGCCTTGAGCGGGGCGACGCGCGGAGCCTTATACCTGCCGGGTGATGGGCAGGTAGAGGCGCCGCTGCTGGCGGCGGCGTTCGCGCAGGCAGCCCGAGTACTGGGGGCGAAGGTGCAGGAATTCGCCCAGGTACAAGGGCTGCTGACGGAGCGAGGCCGAGCCGTCGGTGTTATGACGAGCGAAGGTCCGCTCTACAGCGACCACGTCGTTGTAGCGGCTGGCACGTGGAGCGGACAGCTAATGGCAGGTATCGGCGTCGACCTGCCGGTGTATCCCGTGAAGGGCGAGTGCTTCTCTGTCCTAACGACGAAGCCGTTGCCCAGGAAGACCCTGTTCACGACAGGGTGTTATATCGTCCCGAAAGCCGGAGGACGACTGTTGGTCGGGGCGACGGTAGTGCCGAACAGCTACGACCGCAAGGTGTCGCTGGCTGGGCTGGCTGAGCTGATGGATCGCGCGAGGCTGCTCATGCCCACGCTTGGCGAAGCCGAGTGGGAGAAAGCTTGGTCGGGTCTGCGACCGCAGACGACAGACGGGCTGCCGTACATCGGCAAAGTGCCGGCGTACGATGGTTTATATGCCGCTTGCGGGCATTACCGCAATGGGATTTTGCTCAGTCCGATCACCGGTAAGGTGATCACGGATCTCGTTTTAGGCGGGGGAGAGGACTCCTTTCAGCCTGAGCTTGATCTGGGATTGGAGATTGGATCAGTGACAAGATCTGAGGCAGGGTCAGAGACGAGATTAGGGACTGGATCAGAGACAAGATCAGAGACAAGATCACAGACAGGAACACTGACCTTTTCGGCTATGGGATCGTTGCTCGATGCTTTTAGTCCTGATCTATCGGGGCAATCCAAGCGGATTGGGCGGCGTGAAGGGAACTTATTTTCAGCCACTGGAAAGGAGCTGCACAGCATTGAAGCTGCACATTAATGGACAAAGCCTAGACATTCCAGACTCGATCCGAACCATTGAAGAGCTGCTCGCACATTTTGATTTGAGTGAGAAAATGCTTGTCGTGGAACATAATGAAAACATTTTACAAAAAGAAGATCACGTGAAAGTCGAGCTCTCTGAAGGACATAAAATCGAAATCGTTCATTTTGTTGGAGGGGGATAATTCTTATGTTAAAAATCGGTCCTTACGAGTTTCGTTCACGACTATTGCTAGGCACGGGGAAGTTCCCGGATTTCAATATTCAGAAGCAGGCGGTTGAGGTTAGTGAGTCTCAGATTTTGACGTTTGCCGTGCGACGTATGAATATTTTTGAAGCGAGTCAGCCTAATTTCTTGTCGATGCTGGATGTGTCGAATTTCACATTACTGCCGAATACGGCAGGCGCCAAAACAGCCGAAGAAGCTGTACGCATCGCGAGACTAGCGAAGGCTTCCGGACTTTGCGACATGATCAAAGTCGAAGTTATAGGAGACGAGATGACGCTGCTGCCTGATCCGGTTGAAACGTTGAAAGCCTCGGAAATGCTGCTAGAGGAGGGCTTCATCGTACTGCCATACACATCGGATGATGTACTTTTAGCCAAACGTTTGCAAGCCCTCGGAGTTCATGCCATTATGCCTGGCGCATCGCCAATCGGAACAGGTCAAGGCATCATTAATCCGTTGAACCTGAGCTTCATTATTGAGCAAGCGACCGTACCTGTAATCGTCGATGCTGGCATTGGCGCTCCATCGGACGCGGCGCTTGCTATGGAGATGGGAGCCGATGGTGTGCTGCTCAATACCGCTGTGTCGGGTGCTAAGGATCCTGTCAAAATGGCTTACGCCATGAAATTGGCGATCGAAGCCGGACGTGCCGGATTCGAAGCGGGTCGTATTCCGAAGAAGCGGTATGCCTCGGCTAGCAGTCCAATGGAGGGCTTTAGTCGAGTTTAGTTGGAGAAGAGCAAAAGTGTGGGTCTGAGAGGTCCGAAATGGACGTCTCGGTAGAGGGATTGTGAATATTTTCTGGTGAGCGGTCGATAAAGGCCTTCTCGGCTGGTGTGAGTGGGTTGAGAGTAAGAGTGTGGGAATGAGAGGGCCGAAATGGACGTCTCGGGAGAGGGATAGTGAATATTTTCTGGTGAGCGGTCGATAAAGGTCCTCTCGGCTGGTGTTGAGTGGGTTGAGAGTAAGAGTGTGGGACTGAGAGGGCCGAAATGGACGTCTCGGGAGAGGGATAGTGAATATTTTCTGGTGAGCGGTCGA
>JARBUQ010000446.1 GCA_029239545.1 Paenibacillus sp. | reverse complement strand
GGCTTACGGATCTCCATTGGACCTAAGTAGTAATGTGTTGCTTTACTATTAGTGAGGTTTACCTAACTAAGTAAGCGGTAGCGGTCCACCTTTATACCTGGATGCTCACCAATAGTGCTTGGACTCACCTCACTGCCTTCCATCGATTCTAAGCCTGAACCCAACAAGGTTAAGCATCTCAGGGTGACCGGCTCTATCCTGGCTCCATCCCAGCCCTATCCGAGTTCCGTCTCCTCCCCCGAACAAGGTGCCCCCCGTCATGTATCACCATCCTGCTCGCCATACTTCGCACCATCTTGCGTACCCGACTTATATTTGCTGCAGTTCGGTTTTGAGCAGAGTAATGAGCTTATTGGCAATAGAGCTGTAAGAGTTCCCGATCTTCTTCTGCAGAATACCGGTGACGAGTCCTGAATCCAGGTCCTGGATTTCTTTTAACACGGTTCCGTCAGGTGCTGGACGGGCTGTAATAACCGGTACAACCGCAGCCCCATAAGAGGCTTGGACATAGAACTTAAGCGCCGCCATATTTCCGATTTCCATTGCGCTGTAGGGACTGCCGCCTTTTTCTAACAGCGAGCTTTCCAGCTTTTTACGATAAGGGCAGATGGAGGTTGTGATCAGGATATGCTGATTCCTAAGGTCGCGCAAGTATATTTGCTCTTTGGCTGCCAGCGGATGCGTATCCGGAATAAGCAGTCCCAGATTTTCCACAAACAGCGGATCAAACGTATGGTCCATCCCCGTTTCTGGTGTGGTGCAGAGAGCCAAATCAATCAGACCTTCATTGAGCATTTGAGTGAGGACGGTGGTGTTGCCGATCTGGATGCTGATCTGTACTTTGGGATGCTGCTCGAGAAAAGGTTTGATAATACGGGGCAGCCGATAGCTGGCCGTAGGCTCCATCACCCCAAGACGCACAACCCCTGCCTCCCCTTGTACAAGCTCCGTCATAGTCGCATTTAAGTAGTCATAATCCTTCAAAAGAACGCCAGCGGACTGATGGAACAGCCTGCCTGCTTCCGTTAATTGCAGCTTTTTGCCTCGCTCTAACAGCTTTACGCCAATATCGGTCTCCAGCTTTTGAATATGCATTGTAATCGTGGACTGCCCGTACTGCAGCTCTTCTGCTGCCTTTTGGAAACTGCCCAGTCTAACTATGGTTTGGAAGGTTTTGATCGTTCGAATATCCATAATAGATAAAGCTCCTTTCGGTTTGGTTCACAAAAACGGAAGGAAACGTTCCGTTTTTTGCATTGTACATATCGTCTGCGATCCAGTATAACTATCATAACACGAAAATACATTATACCAAGCGGAATAGTTGGTATAACCTGCAAAAAAAATCTAAACCGCATAATTTTTAATCCTACTCTAGTAGTGCTTGCGTACGACGCACAAACGGACCCCCTTCCCGGGATTCATAAAAAATGAACCAATCGTTCATATCTTTCAAATTTACAAGGATAAGGGAGATGATGTATGATTCTATAAACAATACCAAGTAATATAATCGGAATAGTGAATTTAAACTTTTGCAAAACAACCACAGCATTCCCTATAAATATGAATCACTGTAAGCTGAAAAGTCGGAACTTTCAAACTATTAAAACGGAGGTGCTTGAGGATGGCAGAAAAAAAGAGCAAGAGGCTTAAGCTGGGAGCAATGATTCACGGAGTTGGCGGGGGTTGGGGAGATTGGAGACACCGGGAAGCCATAACCGACGCGAGTGTGAATTTCGGGTTTTATAAACATAACGCCCAGAAGGCCGAGGAAGGGAAATTTGATTTCGTTTTTATCGCGGACAGTGTGTTCATTCATGAGAAGTCAAGCCCGCACTACTTGAACCGCTTCGAGCCGCTCACTATATTGTCAGCATTGGCGGCTGTAACAGAGCGTATCGGATTGGTCGCTACATTAACCGTGAGCTACAGCGAGCCCTTTCATGTGGCACGTCAGTTCGCTTCTCTGGATCATCTAAGCGGAGGTCGTGCAGGCTGGAACATCGTGACCTCTTGGCTGTCCGGAAGTGCTGGCAACTACAGCAAGGAGGAGCATCCCGCACATGAGATCCGTTACCGGATTGCACAAGAGCATCTGGATGTGGTCAAGGGATTGTGGGATTCATGGGAAGATGATGCGTTTATTGGCGACAAGCAAGCGGGAGTATTCTTCGATCCGGATAAGCTGCACACGTTGGACCATAAGGGTGAATTTTTCTCTGTACGCGGACCGCTTAACATCTCACGTTCGAAGCAGGGACAGCCGGTTATTTTTCAAGCAGGTACGAGCGAGGATGGACGCAATTATGCGGCCAAGAACGCGGATGCGATATTCGTGGGACATGAGAATATAGAGGAAGCGAAGCTCTACTATAAGGATCTGAAGCGCCGCGCCGCCGGCTTCGGACGCAACCCGGACGACCTGTTCATCCTGCCGGGGATCGGGCCAATCGTGGGGCGGACTGAAGAGGAAGCAGAGCGCAAATATTTGGAGAAGGTCAATCTTGTAACGATTGAGGATGCGATAACAGCGCTTGGACGGCCGTTCAACGATCACGACTTCTCGCAATATCCGCTGGATGAGCCATTCCCGGAACTCGGGGATCTCGGCAAGGACAGTCAGCAGGGCGGATCAGAGCGAATTAAGCGACTAGCTAGAGAAAACAACTTCACGCTGCGCCAGGTGGCGTTAAGATTTGCAACACCAAGAGGCAATTTCGTCGGGACGCCGGAGAAGATAGCGGATATTTTACAGCAATGGTTAGAGGAAGAAGCTTCAGACGGCTTTATTATTAACTCGGCCATTCCTGGAGGGTTGGATGATTTTGTGGAGTTGGTTGTTCCAATCCTGCAAGAACGCGGAATATTCCATACTGAATATGAACATGAGACATTACGAGGACATCTGGGTCTGGAAGTTCCAGCCAACCGATATACAAAAGTCAAAGCAGTAGTTCAATAATCCAAAGGAGGAGTTATCAATGACACAGCAACGCAAGCTTAGATTGGGAGCAACCCTTACAGGTGTAGGTACATCGAAGACCGCTTGGAGGCATGAGGCCGTTCAGACCAACGCAAGTGTGAACTTCCCCTATTATAAAAAGCAAACACAGCTGGCCGAGCAAGGGAAATTCGACTTTGTGTTCATCGTCGACAGTCCCTACATAACGGAGCATTCGGCGCCTCATTACTTGAATCGTTTTGAGCCTCTGACACTTCTCTCGGGTTTGGCCGCAGCAACGTCGAAGATCGGGCTGGTCGGCACACTTACCGCCTCCTTCACACAGCCGTTCACGGTTGCCCGTCAATTCATGTCGCTCGATCATATTAGCGGAGGCCGGGCGGGCTGGAATGTGGTGACAACTGGTCTTGAAGGTGCGGCTCAAAATTTCAGCAAAAGCGAGCATTTCCAGCATGAAGCGCGCTACCAGCGTGCCAATGAGCATCTCGAGGTTGTGCGCGGCCTATGGGATTCTTATGAGGATGATGCATTCCCGCGGGACAAAGAGAGTGGAGTTTTCCTCGATCCGGCCAAGCAGCATAAGCTGAATCATAAGGGTGAGCATTTCTCGGTACAGGGACCGCTCAATATTCAACGCTCTCCTCAGGGGCAACCTGTCATATTCCAGGCAGGCGGATCGGACACCGGGCGCGAGCTGGCTGCGAAGAGCTCGAATGCGATATTTACAGGGCAGGACAACATTGAAGAAGCCAAGGTATTTTATAGTGATATTAAAAGCCGAGCAGCAGCTCATGGACGGAAGTCGGAGGAGATTCTTGTATTTCCGGGCATCGGTCCGATCATCGGGCGCACAGAGGAAGAAGCACAAAGAAAGTATGAGGAATTGGCCAGTCTGGTCACGATTGAGGATGCGCTTGTGCAGCTAGGCCGTCCGTTCACTTACCTGGATTTCTCACAATATCCGCTGGATGAGCCATTCCCGGAGCTAGGTGATCTCGGCAGCAACAGCTACCGCAGCTCAACCGACCGCATTAAACGGATCGCAAGAGAGGAGAAGCTGACGCTTCGTCAGACGGCCCTACGGTTTGCGACTCCCAAAACTACTTTCGTTGGTACACCTGAGAAAGTGGCCGATACCGTTCAGCAGTGGTTTGAGGAAGAAGCGGCCGACGGATTTATTATTTTCTCCAGTCTGCCAGACAGCTTGAATGATTTTGTTGGATTGGTTGTGCCGATTTTGCAAGAGAGAGGATTGTTCCGTTCAGAGTATGAGGGCGATACACTTCGCAGTCATCTCGGC
>JARBUQ010000445.1 GCA_029239545.1 Paenibacillus sp. | reverse complement strand
ATGCGCAATACGATCGTCATCAGCTTCTATCACATCATATTCGGCTTTCCCGCGCCGATCGTGCTTGCGCTTATTTTTAATGAAATTAGAATAAGCGCTTTCAAAAAAATCGCCCAGACGGTTAGTTATTTGCCCCATTTCTTGTCCTGGGTCGTGCTGGCTGGTATCCTGGTGACGATCTTGTCGCCAACGACTGGGGTCGTAAATCAGCTGTTTACGCTGTTCGGTTTGGATCCGATCTATTTTCTCGGGGATTCCTCCTACTTCCGCTTTAGTCTGATCATGTCTGCTATCTGGAAGGAAGTGGGTTGGGGGACGATTATTTATCTGGCTGCGCTTGCTTCGGTTGATCCGCATCTCTACGAAGCGGCAGTAGTCGATGGTGCGGGACGCTGGAAGCAAACGTTGCATATTACGTTACCGCAAATCATTCCGGTCATTGCGATTATGTTTATTTTTCGGATTGGAGGCATCCTTGATGCAGGGTTTGACCAAATATTGAACCTTTATCATCCGGCGGTTTATGGTGTAGCGGATATTTTGGACACGTATGTGTATCGCGTAGGGCTGGGAGGCATGCAGTATGGCTTCTCGACAGCGGTTGGAGTGTTCAAAAATGTGATCGCCTTTGCACTCGTGCTGGGAACGAATTACCTTGTGAAAAAATCGGGCCAGGAAGGGCTTCTATAGAGAGGGTGGTATCCGATGTTTTCCAGAATGACAGCCGGAGAGAAATGGTTTCAAGTATTTGCGCTTCTGTTCATCCTGATTTTATCCGTGGCGATGGTCTACCCCTTCATCCACGTTATTTCGATCTCATTCAGCACGCCGGATGAAGCACTCCGACCAGGGATTCATTTGTACCCGAAGGAATTTACACTGGAGGCGTACACTAAGGCATTCAAGTCAAGCGGCATATGGTACGGCTTCCAAAATACTATTTTTCGAACTGTTGTTGGTACACTGCTGTCGCTCGTTTTCATGGCTATGGCGGCTTATCCGTTATCGAAGAAGCATTTGCCCTTGCGCGGCTTCTACACGATGTTTATCGTATTGACGATGTTTTTTGGCGGCGGTCTCATTCCTACTTATCTGATGGTCAGAGGCCTTGGCTTGTATGATTCCGTCTGGGTGTACATCATCCCGGTGCTGTTCAATACGTTCTATATGCTGATTGTGCGCAATTTCTTCATGAGCATCCCCGGAGAGCTGGAAGATTCGGCGCGGATGGACGGTGCCAACGATATCCGCATCTTGTTCTCGATCGTGATCCCGCTCTCGAAGCCAATTCTAGCCACAGTGGCGCTGTGGACTGCCGTTGGCCATTGGAACGCCTGGTTCGACGCGCTCATCTACATCCAGGATCCTACTAAGCAGGTGCTGCAAAATTTTCTTCGCAGACTAGTCGTTGAGAATCAGGATACGGAGCTGCGCATGCTTATGGAGCAGCAGTCGATCGGGCAGACGGTAACACCGGAAACCGTGAAAGCAGCCGTGATCATGATCGCTACTGCGCCGATTCTGCTGGTCTATCCATTCCTGCAGCGGTTTTTCGTGAAAGGCATTATTGTCGGCTCTCTCAAAGGGTAGTTGCGACAGCTCGGTATTGGCAGAACGCTGTTCGTTCTGAAAATATACAACAAGGGATAATAAAGGGAGGAAAAGACAAATGAAGCGTTGGAAAAAGGGTGTTCCGCTGATGCTTGCCTCAGTACTGGTGTTGGGTACTGTGACAGCTTGCAGCTCCGGGGGAAGCAACGGGGGGGCAACAGCTTCGCCGACTGCAACAGGCAGCGCGAGTGCGAAGCCGCAGGAGAATGAAAAACCGATCGAAATTACGTGGCTCGGTTTCAATCCGCCTGATACGGATAATTCGCCGGTACAGCAATATTTGGAGAAGAAGTACAATATCAAGCTTAAAAATATGCGGATCGATCGTGCCACATGGAGAGAGCAGCTGAACGTCAAGCTCGCCGGCAAGGAAATTCCCGATTTGTTCTTCCTCTGGGGGGACGAAATTGAGAGCTATGCTTCGCAAGGACTGCTGGCGGAGCTGACAGTTGCCGACATTAAGAAGGCGCTGCCTAATTATTCCAAGAGTGTGGATCAGCTTGATCCGAAGCTGTGGAACTTTGCGCTGTTTAATGGAAAAAACTACGCGATTCCGCTCTATTCTCCAGATGGGAATATGCCGTTCCTGCCTGCGTACAACAGTTCGTGGTTGAAGAAAATCGGGTATAATGAGCCGCCCAAAACGTTGAAGGAGTACGAGGAAGTACTATACAAATTCACGAATGAGGATCCGGACGGCAACGGGAAGAATGATACGTACGGTCTCTCCGCTCGAGGCAAGGATTCGATTACTCAATCGTTCAATAGCGTATTCGGCGCATATGGCATGAGCCCGTTTTATTGGCAGAAGGATAAGGACGGCAAGCTCGTTTACGGGATGACGACCGAGTCTGCGAGAGAAGTGTTCAGGCTGCTGAACAAATGGCATAAGGACAAAGTCATCGATCCTGAGTTTATTACCGGAGATTATACAAAGATTCGGCAGGATCTTGCGAACGGCCGTTCCGGTGTGTTCGATTCCGGTAGATGGGACAGCTATTTCGTCGCCATCAATCCGGAGTTCAAGGCCAAGAATCCGAATTCGGAGCTCGTTATAGGCAAGCCGCTTGACGGCCCGAACGGCAAGGGAGCCAATATGGCGCCCGGCGTCAAAAACAATTTCATCGGCATGGGTGTTCAGGTGGAGAAGGATGCCAAGAAGAAGGCGAAGCTGATGCAGATTCTGAACGATCTGGCCAGCGATCCGGAGACGTATCTGATGGCGACATATGGGGAAGCGGGCGTCCATTACGATATGAAGGATGGGGCGGCTGTGCCGAAAACGGATTATGTTGACCCCCAAGTAAGAGGTGCAAAGACGGGAGCAGGCAATTATTATTCGCTCTTCAATCCCAAAACAACCGAGATGCTGAAATACGATTACCCTGCTGACCGCTTAGCGGCAAGGGATAAGTCCAATGCTGGTGTTAATTCCTTCACAAACGCACTTACCTTTGTAATTCCCGAAGCCAAAGATTTTCCGGATCTAGGGAAGCTGCAGAATGAATATTTCATCAAGTTCATTCTAGGTGAAGTGAATCTGGACAAAGGCTTTGACGATTTTGTAGCGTTGTGGAAAAAATCCGGCGGGCAGACACTGACGGATTCAGCGAACAAAATTTATGCTACGATGAAATAGGCTGCTTGGTGCAGCAGTAGAATCAATAAGGAGCGGGAGCGCCATGATAGCCCATCATGGCGCTCTCGCTTTCAAAGGTAGAGGAGGTACGTATGATAGACAACGTTATTCGCGAGCAGGTGGCGGTACTGAGACACGAAATCATGGAGGATTTCGTCTGGCTGCATGAGCACCCGGAGAAGGCTTGGAGTGAAACTCTGACAACCGCATTCATCCGGGATCGGCTGCAGTCGCTTGGATGGGCGACTACTTTATTCGATGATTGCACGGGCGTTGTAGCGGAGCAATCCGGAACCAGCAGCGGGAGCAGGATGACCGTAGCGCTTCGCGCCGACATGGACGCTCTGTGGCAGCAGATGGAAGGAGAATGGCGAGCGATTCATTCTTGCGGCCATGATGCGCATATGGCAATCGTACTAGGCACCGCTCGGCTGCTGAAGGCAATCGGTTATACGCCTCCCGGTCGGCTGAAGCTGATTTTTCAGCCTGCAGAAGAAGTCGGCACGGGAGCCCTCAAGCTGATAGGCCAAGGGGCAGTGGATGATGTCAATTTTCTGTACGGGGTGCATCTCCGCCCGATCCAGGAGCTGCCTGCCGGCCAAGCATGTGCGGCGATCCAACACGGCGCGACGCTTACGATCCGCGGGACGATTCGCGGCCTTGCCGCTCATGCGGCAAGGCCGCATCTGGGCGTTAATGCGATTGAAGCTGCGGCGCAGCTCGTTCAAGCGCTCCGCTTCATCCGCACGAATCCGCTTATTCCGGCGACCGTCAAGATGACGCGGCTCAGCGCGGGAGGCGAAAGCACGAATATTGTGCCGGACTTCGCTGAATTCGTCCTGGACGTGCGCGCTCAGAGCAGTCTCGCCCTGGATGAGCTGCATGACAGGATACAACATACGGCGAATGCAGTGGCCGATCAGTTCCGGGCGGGTATCGAGCTCTCGGTCAGTCATCGTACGGTTGCAACTGATCGCAGCGACCGGGCAGAGAAGCTGCTGCGGAAGGCGATTGTAAGCAC
>JARBUQ010000444.1 GCA_029239545.1 Paenibacillus sp. | reverse complement strand
CGTTTATTAACGCCAATCTGAAAGTATTCTTCGTGCCCAGTGTTCGGTATGGGAGAGAGATAGTTGAGTTCATTCAGAGAACGGGGATCGAATATGAGACGGTAACGTATGATCGGGCCTGGGATTTGAACAAATGGGGAATAGGCAATTACTACGATGTGAGGGCGGCCATTCATGATTTTCGGGTAATCCACGCTAATCTGGAGCAGGCGCTGATGTCGGATGCACACTATGATGTGATGGTAATACCTGGTGTTAATGGGTGGTCCCATTTCTCTGCGCCGACACGCCAAGCTATATTGCGGAGAGTTCAGGAGGGAGCCGGGCTTGTTCTGATCAAGCCGTTTCATGGCTCGAACATGGAGCAATCGGAGGAGCTGTCGCAGCTGTCGCCGTTAGTTAATCTTTTTGAAGAGGGCTTTGGCGATGACCCCAACGCAGGTGGCGGTTTCCCCAAGATAGCTTACGACCAAATGCTCCAGGAGAAATGGACGGCGAAAAGCCATTACATAACGGACGGAATTCCTTTTGAGCTGTTTCCTTACGGAGAGCTTGCTTTTTACCCTTACGAGTCGGTTGGTGAAACGATTCTCAGTGGAGAGTCTGGACGACCCATTGCTGCAGTTCAATCGTATGGAAAAGGCAGAGTGGCGGCTTTTGGTTATTTTCCAAGGGATATTGTTCCCCAGCACAGCGAGTTTACGGGCCAAGAATCAACTTACGATGCCATCATTGAGAGCTGGAGCGGCGCGAGAGGCAGTGTGAGCTTTCCGTATCTGGAGTATTTTTATGAATTGATCTACAGGAGTGTCATCTGGACTGCAAACCGGGCTCCCGACAACTGTATCCAATCCATAAAAGCAGAGGACGAGCAGGTAATCGTTCAAGCTACTATAAACAAGGAAGATTGTTCGCTGCGTTACACGATCAGGAATTCAGTCAATGATATCGTCTTCGAGGGGAACAAAGCAGGTTTGTCATTTGGTCTCCCGCATGAATTGAAGCTGGGCGGCACGTACAGAGTAGAGGTCAGCATGCATCAAGATGGGCATTTGCTGGATTGGGGAACAATCGCGGTTGAATATCCGCTGGCGGCGCAAATTACAGCTGCAGCTTTCGGAGCGGATGAACTGGAGGTTGGCGATCCACTCCTTGCATCCATTCGAGTGAGCGGAGTTCCGGGCGTGTGCCAAATAAGTGTTGTAGATGATTTTGAACGAATTCTCGCACTTCGCACCTTTCCCTTCGCCCGGGAACAAGAGCTTTTATTCGAGCATCAAACAGTGGCTAACCCATCGATGTATATCCGCATTCGCGCTGAGCTGTATGTGGAAGGTACCCTTATACAACGTATGGATTCCCGGCGCAAGGTGGTTACCCCGTCAGATCGTACACTAAGCGATTTTGAAGTGTTCATGTGTCCGCAGAACCGGGGGCATGGCGACTTGCTGCCGCTTGTCGGCGATCGATTCAGGGAGATGGGAGTTACCGGATTGTTTCCCGGGAGCCCCAAGACGCTTACTATGTCCGGCGCCAAAGGACTTGGTATTTACTGGTATCACAGAGGTCCTTATGTGGAGCGCAAGGAACAATATTTTCGAACCAAAGACAAAGCTTATCTTCACCGCACTCCATGTCTCAATGATCCTGCCTTATGGAAAGAGCTTCAAGAGGACATTACCAGGGCGATCCACAAGTATAGAAAATACGGGCCAGTGTCCTATTTCGCCAATGACGAAGGCTCTATCACATGTTATGTAGATGAACTGGACCTCTGCTTCTGCCCGCACTGTATGCAGGAGATGCGCAAATGGCTGCAATCGGAATATTTAAGTCTGGATCATATGAACCAGCTGTGGGGATCCTGCTTCCAGTTCTGGGATCAAGTGATTCCATTTACGCTAGAGGAGGCGCAGGATTCTGGTGAATATGCCTCTTGGGGGGATCATCGTCGATTCATGGAGATGACCTTCGCAGAAGCATATCGCCGAATCTTCTCCATCGTTCGTGAGGCCGATCCTGCCGGAGTGATCCGGATGTCAGGCTGCCAAGCTTCAACCGCTTATTCGGGATATGACTACTACAAGCTTCACCAGCATGTCGGGTATTTCGAGGCATACGGTTCGGGCAATCAGTTCGAATACCACCGCTCGTTCGCCAGGCCGAAGACGATTATCGGAGGCTGGTTCGGTTATGGGGCATATGGAATCAGCGTGCAGAACAGCATTTGGAACGCTTTGTTTCATAACCTGACGTTGATCAGCATTTTTTGGGAGTACAGCTGTCTCAACCCTGATTTTACTTTCAGCCGCAGTGCACAGGACATGAGTAAAGCTTTTCTGGAAATCAGAAGGGAAGGAATTGGGAAGCTGCTGCTGCACAGTGCGGTTAGGGATTCTCTCGGCATAGCGATACATTATTCCATGCATTCGATTCATGGGGCCCATATCCGGAATGAAACAATACGGTTCGAAGCGAATCGTCAAGGCTGGATCGATATTTTGGAGGATCTGGGGTATCAGTACAATTTCGTAGCGTCGCAACAAATTGAATCCGGAGCTTTGGTGGAGGAAGGGTATAAATGTTTGATTCTGCCTTTTTCCATAGCGCTGACGGATGAGGAAGTCGAGCAAATCAGACGGTTCGCTGAGAATGGGGGGACTGTTCTGGGAGATTTGCAGACGGGAATTATGGATGAGCATTGCATCCTGTCACATGTCGGCAAGCTGGATGACCTGTTCGGGATCGAAAGGTTAAATACACGGGCGAGACCGTTCTATATTAACAAAGGCTACAGAACCAACCAGGCCTTCACATATTTCAGCTTTAATCTGGAGCATATCCCTGGGCGGGAGGATGAGGAATCGGGTCTGGTCATGGCGGAAATCGGAACGAGGGTGAAGGAAGGACAGGCTGCGTATGTTGATGATTTCATGGGAACGGTCGCTTCAGTCATCGTGAAGGAATCCGGAGCTGGAAAAGGAATTTACCTTAACATGGGGCTGGATCAATATCCATTACTTAGACGTAATGGAGGAGGGGTTGCCTTGAGAGAGCTGATCAAACATCTGATGCAGCTCGGTGGAATTGAGAAGCCGGTGCTGATCAAGGATAGCAACAGCAGGACAACCATCGAATGCGGCTTCGAAACGATCTATTATTCAGACGGTGCGGCACAGTATATCGCAGTGCAGAGCAAGCTTGCGGGTAGATCGCTCGGTCATGACGGCCTGTCAGTTGGGGGAGGGCGAACGGAAAGTGATCGGGAGAACCACTTGACGGTTGAATTCAACCGCAAGGGGCATGTTTATAATATTCGGGAGCGAAGTTATGTGGGACATACGGATCAGGCGAGTGCAATTTTGCCATATGGGGAGTCACAGCTGTTCGCTTTGCTGCCATACCGAGTGAGCGGTGTCCAGATCGAGATCGCATCCCAAGTTGAAAGAGGAACAACCTTGAGGGCCGTTCTTCGAATTGAAGCTGAGCATGCTGAGCCGGGTCGAGAATGTAAGCATGTGTTGAGCATTAATGTGTATAATCCCGCAGGAACTTATAATTGGATCTACTCGACGAATCAACAGGTTGATGCTGAGGGAAAAGTGGAGTGTGCCTGGCCCATTCCTTTTAATGAGCTCACAGGCCTCTGGAAGGTTGTGGCAAAGGATGTGGCGAGCGGTATCCAGGTAACGGAGATGGTTGAGATCGTTTGATCGTGCATATTTAACAAATAGAGGAGGAGTACACGGCATGAGTAACGGAAGCAGCATAACGGGTAATAAGAGCATCGAGTTTAACGATGGCAGCGGGTTGCGGATGGCAGGGCAGCGGGTCGTCATTTCGGAAGCGTACAGATGTCTCGTGGAGCAAGCGGAGTGGACGCTGGCGGATGTTCCGGAAGACAGTGTGATGATCCGCACGGAGTACAGCTTGATCAGCCCGGGAACGGAGCTGGCGTTTTATACGGGGACGCATATAGATCTGAATAACCCTGATAACAGGTGGGCCAAGTATCCCTTCTATTCCGGTTATGCTTCCGTAGGGGAAGTGATAGCTGTCGGAGATCAGGTTACTGAGGTGAAACCAGGGCAGAAGGTGTTGGCCTTGGGCCGTCATGCAAGCTACGATGTCATCTGCTATACAGAAGAATATATCGTTCCTCTGCCCGAGC
This sequence comes from Paenibacillus sp., assembly GCA_029239545.1. Lineage (GTDB taxonomy): Bacteria > Bacillota > Bacilli > Paenibacillales > NBRC-103111 > Paenibacillus_AA. The sequence goes on along the minus strand of JARBUQ010000444.1, from coordinate 102 downwards.
ATGTCGATCCGAAGCATGCATTATTCGCGCGGTTAGCTGAAATTTCTTCAAGCGCCCTCATTCATTCCAAGTTTCAAGCAGGCAGTCACGTTGCCATAATAG
>JARBUQ010000443.1 GCA_029239545.1 Paenibacillus sp. | reverse complement strand
AGTTGGTTGTTGCCTGTTGAGAATGTAAGCAGGTTGCCCACATCCGCGATGTAATCCAAGGAGAAATCCATCCATGTATCTGCATAGATTGCGCGTTTGGGGTCTGACACGGAAAGTGCATTGTAGGATGGAGCAAGAACGGAGTTCATCATGAAATCCATGACGTAATAGTGCGGTCCACCGAATGCGGTAGGCTGTGCAGGGTTCCAGTGATAGTTCCAGTTGATGCCTCCGGTGAAGGTTTGAGATTGACCGTCTGTGAAATGAAATTCATAATTCACTAGCTCATCGGCGGTTGAACGGAGGGGAGCAGTGACTGGTGTGGTTCCCATGGCAAAATAAACAGGGCTAGTACGATTCTGGAAGTAGGTCAAAAGGCTTGCCTTAGCAGAGGTATAGTTGCCATTGGCAACATGAGTTTTCACCGTTCCAAGTCCCGGGTAGTCGAGATTGATTTTGCTGAAAAACACGGCGTCTGTCATATTGCTTGTATCCGTGTAGGCTTTGGTGGCAGCAGCTCCCACAACGAATAAAGTAAAGGCTGTTAATACGGAAACTACATACTTTGTAAGCGTATTCATTTTGCGGTTGATTGGTCTCATGATTTCTTGATTCACTTAGTATCCCTTCTTCCTTTCAAGATTTGCTTACTTGTTCTGCTTGTCTAAGTACGGCGGCGCACCCTCCTTTTTCTTGTGGATAATGATTATGTTAAGACACGAACATGAATTAGGGAATGGACAAAGCAAGGAAGTTCTTGTACAAATCGTGCATGAATTGAAGAAATCTGGTTCACGAGGGTGCATAAATTAAAGGTTAAATAATTTAATGATTTACTGCATTAATGCGTTGTTGTATTATTGTGATGAAGTATTATATGAACAAGTTTGAGGAGGCAAGTTCAAGCCATGACTAATGTAAAAAGAATTCAAGCAAGAAGCGCTCTCGGGCATATCCAGCCGTACTCGCCAGGCAAGCCGATCTGGGAGGTGCAGAAGGAGCTCGGATTAACGGATGTGATCAAGCTTGCATCCAACGAGAATCCGCTTGGTCCTTCACCTAGAGCGATTGCAGCAATCGCGGCCTCGCTTCATAATCTGCATCGTTATCCGGATGCCCAATCCACCGAGCTCAGACAAGCGTTAGCGGTCAAGCTGGATTTGGCTCAAGAGCAGATTATAGTTACGAACGGCGGGGATGAGCTGATTACTCTCGTATCGGAAGCGTTTTTGGAGCCGGGTGATGAGGTGGTAGTTCCTGACCCGAGCTTTACGGAATATCAATTTGGGGCTCTTCTGATGGGGGCAGTGGCTAAGGGGGTTCCACTGGGCAGTGATTTCCAATACAATTGGAGATCAATTGCGGAGGCTGTTACGGAGCGGACCAAGATCGTCTACTTATGCTCACCTAACAATCCGACCGGAACGTATTTATCGAAGTCTGATCTGCAGCAGCTCCTTGATGCGCTGCCAGCCCATGTACTTGTTGTATTGGATGCTGCATACAGTCACTATGCTACTGAAGCGGATTACACGAACGGGTTGGAATTTGTTCGCGCCGGGTATCCGGTTCTGGTCCTGCAAACCTTTTCCAAAATATATGGTCTGGCCGGAATCAGAGTTGGTTATGGGGCTGCTGATTCGAGCATCCTCCAGTCCATTCTTCAAGTCAAGGAACCTTTTAATGTGAATGCTGTAGCCCAGACAGCTGCAATAGCCGCGCTTGGCGACGATGAACATGTTCGGAATTCACGGGAACTGGTGCTGCAGGAACGGCAACGCTTGTATTATGAATTGGACAATATTGGAGTAGTTTATGTGGAGAGTATGAGCAATTTTATTCTGGTGGAGCTGGGGGACGATGCACGCTCACTCTATGAGCAGATGATGCGACAAGGTGTAATTGTGCGCCATGGCGCAGGCTGGGGGCTGCCGCGCCATGTGCGCATAACCGTAGGGACGGCTGAGGAGAATGATAGGCTGCTAGCTGTGTTGAAGGATGTTGTAGTTGCTCCCCCCATCCGTTGATGCCTTCATCGGTTTCTACTTTCAGAAATAACCATCTCGGAGGAACTTTGAACAATTCAAGCTTTGTAATCTTCATGAATTCATTCTCCCTTTCTGTATGTAGGTTCTTCCTATTATTATGACATGAGCGGTGACTAGGTAAAGTTTTTTTTGTATGATAAGGGAAGAGAATGGGAGGAGGCATCACTTATGCTGCTGTATACGCTTCAGGACTTCAGAGATCCCGCTTTCCCTTTCCGCATTGAGTTCAAAGGACAGACACAGCCGGTCCGGACGATTCCGCATGCCCATGAGTTTTTTCAGATTTGTTATGTGATGAAAGGCTGCTGTGTGCATAAGGTGAATGGACAGGAAGCTGTGCTGGCCAAAGGGGATTTGTTCTCGATCCCGCCATTCTACGAGCATCAGCTGGACCAATTGCCTGGCAAAGAGATTGAGATTGCCCAAATTAATTTCATGCCGGACCTGCTCGATAACAGCTTCGTGAGCTTTGCGGAGATGGAGAGCTTTGTACCATTCGCTTTTATCCAGCCCTTCGTGGAGCTGAATGATAGACTGCTGCCTCAGTTGAACTTATCTTACGAGGGACAGCTTCGCACAGAAGCGTTAATCACAGAAATTCATGAAGAGCTTGAGAGCCTTCAGGTGGGCTACCAGCTGGTTATCAAATCTTGCCTGCAAAAGCTGCTCGTACTCGCTGGGCGAGAGTATACCGCTTTTATGGAATCCAAGGAGGAGCACTCGAGCCTGCATGCGAACCGCCAATATTTTGAACAAGCGCTTGCCTTCATCCATGAACGCTATCAGCAGGAAATCAAGCTTCAAGATGCCGCTGCCAAAGCAACGATGTCGCCTGCTTACTTCAGCACGATCTTCAAAATGATCAAAGGCAAGACGTTCATCACCTATTTAAATGAGCTGCGACTTGGCCAAGCGATGAAGCTGTTGAAGCAGACGGACCAGAGTGTGCAGGAGATCGCAAATTGCACGGGATTTAACAACAGCACCCATTTTCACCGCATGTTCAAAAAAACGATTGGGTTGACCCCAGCAGAATACCGGCACAAAAGCGATAACTAGAAAATGAAATTCCAACCTGATCGCCATGATCCAAAGAAATGTCAGTAAAATCCGAATATAGTGGATATTTTTCCTTCAATAATCTTGGTATCGTTAACACGAGATGTATGACTAGACTGCTGAATGGAGGAGTTTACTATGGGATTCAAAATTGCGTTTCAAACACTGGCCTGCCCGGACTGGGAATGGACAAGAATATTGGACGAAGCTGTCAGGCTTGGTTATGATGGGGTTGAGCTAAGAGGGGTGAAGGGTGAGATGTACTTGCCTAAAGCCGCCCCTTTTCTGCCTGAGCAGATCGATCACACTATTGAGGACTTGAAGCGCAGAAATTTGCACATCTGTTGCCTGGACACCTCATGCAGCTTTCATAATCCGGACAATTTCGCTGCTTCTATTCAAGAGGGAAAGGATACAATTGATCTCGCTGTGAAGCTGGGTACACGATACATCCGTGTTTTCGGAGATAAGCTGCCGGCAGAGATTGGAGAGGCACAGACGGTTGCAAGCATATCATCCGGATTGTCGAAATTAGGTGAGTATGCGTCAGGCAAAGGCGTTACCGTCCTGTTGGAAACCCATGGAGATATCAACAATTACAAGATCATCCAAGCTGTTTTTCAGGAGTTGGATAGTGATTCAGTGGGCGTATTATGGGATTTTGAGCATCCGTTTATGAGCGGTGAGGAGCCTGAGGTGACTTTTCGCGAGCTGGGAGCCTATATTCAACACGTCCATGTGAAGGATGCCAGGAAAAGCTCAGACGGACAGAAGCTCTGCATGGTTGGCGATGGAGATGTGCCCGTGGAGCGGATGATCTCCATTTTGCAACAAAACGGATATGAGGGCTGGCTGACTTTGGAGTACGAGAAGAAATGGGCCCCTTATCTGGAAGAGCCGGAAGTTTCCTTGCCTGCCTTCATCTCCTATATTAGAGGGGTTTTAGAGGGAGGGGCTTCGCATGCGGACACTAATCACCGTTTCTAATCCGGATTTCAAACAAAGCCTGTTCAGCCAAGAGGCGCTTAACAAGCTGTCTGCGGTATCAGAAGTAGACTGGATTCCCGAAGGGGGGAGTTTCACCTCGGAGCAATTGGTTGAGCAGATTTCTGTGTATGATGCTGTTATCACAACATGGGGCTCCCCGAAGTTAACCAAGGAAGTACTTGCGAAAGCAGCCAGACTC
>JARBUQ010000020.1 GCA_029239545.1 Paenibacillus sp. | reverse complement strand
CAAGCCGAGCAATGGAAGGAACATCTGACCTCATTCCTGCAAAAGGCAGGTGACTTCTCCGGTGAATTCGAAACGTCTTCGTCTACACCAGTTCCCCGTTGGAATGGCTCTCCTTATGTAATGAAGGTCGAGCCTCGTCGGGACAGTCGTTTCATTGATAACTACAACGCTGCAGCCAAGATCGATGAGTATTATGTGGATGAGGACCTCGAAGCGGATGAACGCACATATGCTCTATTATATAAGCGTCTTAGAGAAATGGATGTCCCGGAATGGATGGGGCCGATATTATACCAGACACAGGGCAAACCGTGGGAATATTATGTCGATGTAAGCCGTCAGCTGTGGGATGAAGCACGCCATTCCATGCTTGGAGAGATCGGATTATATCAGGACGGTGTACCGTTCTATAAGTATCCAATAGAATTCAAAACGACCGTGGCACTTAATACAAAGTTCTCTCCCCTCGAAGCTCACATCGTATTATGGTATATCGAGCAAGGTCTGATGCCCAAAGAAACCGGAAAGCGCCGGGAATGGGTCATCGCTCAAGCTTCAGACAACGCGCTTGCTGTAACCTTTCAGGATTATGATTGGGCGGATGAGGTGCTGCACGCACAGATTGGACGCAGGTGGCTCGTCCCGGAATTTGGGAGTCTGGATGAGTTGAAACGCCAAGGTAAAGTACTGATGGAACTGACTTGGGCGGAGAAAGCCAAGCTCGACAGTCTATCCGATCAACGGCAATGGTGGCCTGAATTTCTGGAAGAGATCCGCGCAGGCAAAGAACGCATTCGGGGCTGATAAGTTCAGCAGCCTTAATGAATGCCCAAGCTCGGTGCGCCATTGGGGTCGGCGCACCACTCTTTATTGACAGGAAGGAATGCACTTGCACTCTAACCATCTTATCAAGCAACGCTCTTAACACTACAACGTAATCTTTTTAGACTACGTTGTAGTGTTTAAGTCGTGCTCTTCCTCTCCAGAATCCCGGCCTCGATAGCCTTCGTCAGCCGCAGGCTGGCTATTCCTTCCGCTGTTCCGGGTACGCACGGCCGATCATTGCGAATGCTGTCCAGCCACTTGTGCAGTTGAATACGGAAGCAGGACGATGCCCAGTCTTCCTCCAGTGTAACTTTCTCGGTCAACGAACTGGATTGCAGCGATACATATTGCTCGAACCGATCGAACACGGCCATTCCTAGCGGCCCGACCACCTCAAATTCGCCTTTGGGGAAAACCGGAAGGAACCAGCCTATTTCGACTTTCGCCACATCCCCATTCTCGAAGCGGACAATTGCGATATCATAGTTGGTCGACGGGAATTCCTCACGCGTCTTCAGCCCGAACGATTCCACGCTTGCGACCGGCGAGTCCGCCAAAAAGTTCAAGAAATCCGCTACATGTGCGCCATCGTGAATGGAGGGCGAGCCGTGACTCATCGTCCGGGAAATGCGATCATAATGCTCCGGATTGCCTACTGGGTCCCACACCTCATCGAAAATACCTAGACGGTATACGAGGGGAGCGCCAAGCCTCCCTTCGACAATCCACTGGCGGAGCGTGTCGAGCAGCAGACCGTGCCGATAGGTGAAGCCGACCTGCACCCTCCTGCCCGTTTCCCGCTCCACCTGCTGCACTTGCAGCGCTGTGTCCACATCAACGGCCATCGGCTTCTCGCATAACACATGCTTGCCTGCCTTAAGACATGCCATAACGACATGAGGCGTCACCCAAGGCGGGGTTGCTACCACAACTGCATCCAGCTCCAGGCTCAGAAGCGCCCTTCGGTAATCGGAATCGACTTCCGGTACCCCGTAATCGGCGGCTAATCGTTCCGCCCTCGCAATATCCATATCACACAGGACGACGAGTTCAACTGTCGGCTCTGCTGCAAGCGTCGGGATGTGACGGGTCGCAGCTATATCTCCGCAGCCGATAACGCCAACCCGCAGTCTGCGCAATTGTTCACTCATACTGATCCTCCTCCCCCTTCAATCTCTGACCGCAGTACATTCGACTTCCACCAAAAACCCGTTCAACGTACAAGCCACAACGGTACGGGCCGGAAACGGAGGCTCGAAATACTCACCGAACACCTCGTTAAATTCCGCCCAATGACTAATATCACTTAAATAAACCGTAGCCCTTACGATGTCATCCATCCCGAACCCATTATCCTCCAACATATTCCGGACGTTGATCATCGTTTGGTGCGTCTGTTCTCTCACCGTGCTGCCGACCAGCTTCTTGTCCCTGTCAAAAGGTCCAAAGCCTGACATGAACAGTGTATTTCCTTTCAAGATTGCCGATGAGTAGTGGCCAAAAGGCTCATGCACCCGCGATGACTTCAAAGCCAGTTTGGTCATATACTGTTACCTCCTTCCTTTCATTCCAACAGCAGCTCAGCCGTATGGGCCAGCTTGCCGGATATGGCTGCAAAGAAGCGTTGGCCCTTCTCCTTGCTTGCAAGCGAAGGTTCCCCGAATACCCCCGACTCCGTGAGTTCATGGAAATCGAATACTGTGGACACCCCGCTCCCGCCAAGCAGCATATCTTGCTTGAACAGCTCCCCGTCAGGCTGCTGGCCATCGTCCTGAATCAAACTGCGCCGCACTCCTTCTTCCTTCAAGTACAAGTACAGCGACGTCTCCAACTCGCAGGCGTGACCCATACCGCCGAAGCCCGACTCCCGCAGAGCCGAGATTTCCTCCTTCGCCAGACTCCAATATTCGGAGGTGAAGACCATTACGTCTTTGTGAGCCGTCTTCAGCTCCTGAAGCACAATAGACAGCGGGGCACGATTTCCCCCATGTCCGTTCACGATCCACAGTCTCTTCGCTCCCATACCGATATACGACAAACAAACTGACTTGATCATCGATATGTATACGGAATGCTCCGCCGAGAGCGTTCCCCCGAAGGATAAATGATGAGGGGAATGGCCGAGCCACGTCGTTGGCGTCAGCAGGATTCGCGATGGAAGGCGCCGTTCTGTTTCCTCCGCCAGCTTGCTGACGAGCAGCGTATCCGTATCTGTAGGCAGATGTGGACCATGCTGCTCCGTAGCGCCGACAGGGATGAGCACAAGCGTATTATTGAAGTCGATTGTGCCTACTTCAGGCCACGTCATCTGATGAAGGATCACTGGCCTTCCCCCTTAGACCGAACGGAAGAATGGAATCGGTCCAGCAGCTGCCGCGCATTGCCATACAAAATCTTCTCCTTCGTTGAATCCGAGAATGGAAGATGTTCAATTTGCTGAATACGTTCCCGGGTATCACGCCAATTCGCCAACGGATAATCCGACCCCCATACAATTCGTTCGCCGCCCATCTTGGTTGTAACCTCGCGCATCCCCCAATGCGGACAGCCGCAGAAGCACAACCAGACATTGTCGTATCGCTGCGCGGCTAGGAGCGATTCGCGCCACAGATCATTCAAGCCAGTATGTCCCATAACGACCGTTAAGTCCGGATTCCTGCGGGCAATTTCGGCGATCTGCAGCGGCTCCGTATAAGGCGGGGTCCCGTCATGGAAGAAGAACAATGTCTTCCGTGCGTTCGCCTCCTCGGCCAAATCCAGGAAACAGCTTTCCAGTGGGCTGAATGCCTGCAGCCAAGGATGGAATTTCATTCCGATCATTCCCGGTTCGGTGATGCAGCGGTCCATCTCGCGCACCGCTTCTTCTGTCCGCCTCGGACTTACCGTGCCAAGACCGGCGAACCGCTCCGGATATTGCTGCACAACCTGGATGATCCGTTCGTTATCTTCCTCGAGATCTGCAAAAAAACCATCCAGCGGGAGCAGCAAGCTTGTCTCAATCTGGTTCCGGTCCATCTCCGCTAAATAATTGAGCGGATCAGACGGTGTCCGGTGAAAGTATTTGCCTCCGGAAAAATGCACATGAAAATCAATCACCATGTTAAATGTACACCCCTTCCAGCAGCGCGTTCATATTATCGAAGCCGATTAATCTGCGCTCGTCCTCGGTAAGCTCCAGCGACATGAACTTGCTCATTTCGTGCTCCATGGACAAGTAGGGTGCATCGGAGGAGAAAATCACACGCTCCGCTCCGAACAGCTTAACTGCATCCTCAATCGAAGATATCATGTTATACGCCGTATCGATGTAAATATTCGGCGACTTCAACACAGATGGAACAGCATCGATCCAAAAATCCGGAAAGCCAAAATGACCCTGAATGAACTTCCCCTCGGGAAAGAGATCCGCTACATGGGACAATTGCATCGGAAGGGAGGATACGGGGGTCCCAGTGGCTACATAAACGGGCATTCTATACGAAATGGCCCGCTCGATAACAGGCAGAATAAAAGGGTCCGTCAACTGATAGCCTTGATAAACGGGGTGAAGCTTGAGTCCCTTCATTCCGGCCGCAGCCGCCCGGTCCAGCTCATCCAGCGCCTTGGACCCATACCACGGATTGACAACACAAAAAGCGTCAAATCGGTCCGGATATTGCTTTGTTAATGCGAGGGTAAACGAATTGCCCACGCTGTTGTCAACGGCTATCGCCTGATCCCATGGCACAATCACGGCCTTGCTGATATTAGCGCGGTCCATTCCATCCAGCAATTCCTGTACGTCGATGCCGTTCATAAGCCCTTTTCCAACGTGACAATGAGCGTCAAGCCATTTCATTGAGTTATCCTCCTTATCCATGGACTGATAAATGCTTCAATTTCTCAAAATCAATCGTGATGCCAAAGCCCGTCCCGTTGGGAATAAGCAGCTCCCCCTCGGAGATGACAAGCTCCTCACTCGCCACATCACTCCCGTAGCTGGTAAAACCCCTTATGTCGGAAGCATATCCGGACAGATTCGGCATTGCAGCCGCGAGGTGCGCGGATGCCGCAGCCCCGATCCTTCCTTCCGGCATCGAACCGATCGTGCAGTCTTGTCCATGCAGCGCCGCCAATTCGAAAATACGCTTCGCTCCCTGAAGCCCGCCGGCTTCCGAGACGTAGACGTGAAGCATATCGGCCGCTCCCGCGTCCAGATGCCGCTTCGCATCCTGAACGTCCCATAAGCCGTCGTCAATCAAGATGATCGCCTCGGTCTGCTCTCTAAGCCATCTCAGATCGTCAAGATTATCGCTTGGAATCGGCTGCTCCACGATATGGACACCGTAATGGGTCATCTCATCGATTACTCGCTTCGCACGCTTTACGTCCCGCCATGCCATATTCGCATCGACGCGAAGCCCAACGGAATCAGGAATCGTCTGCCGGATACAGCGAACGGCTTCCAGATCAAGCTTGTCGTCGAGGCCGACCTTCAGCTTCAATTCGCGGTACCCCTCGGAAACCCTCCGGGCCGCCACCTCAACCATATGGTCCAGTGAGCCCATCGAGACCCCTCCGGTCAGCGGAATCGAATCCCGCAGTTTACCTCCCAGCAGGTTGTAGACAGGCACTCCAAGCGACTTGCCGTACAAATCCCACAGGGCCGTCTCAACGCCAGCCTTCGCAAGCAGATGCCGCTTCGAGAAGCTGCACAAATGCCCGAGAAGCGCATCGATTCTCGATAGTCCGCATACTTCAAGCCCGACAAGCTTCTCTATCCAGAATTCGTTCACTTCCCGGCACAGCCCATGCGCGCCTCCGAACCAGGCAAGTGCGATTTCCCCCGCTCCGTATAATCCTGACTCATCCCGGACAATAACGATTCCATGATTGGATGCGTGGTAAGTGCCCCACGAGTCGCTGATAGGCTCGCGGAATGGCAGACGTACCGGTATCACTTCGATTGACGCGATTTTCATAAGACCTTCCCCCCCCCTAAAAACTATACAAGGCCAAGCAGCTCCGGTGTATTCCTATTCAATAGGCTGTCGATCACCCGATCTGGAACACGGGGCATATTCGTCCCTTCCACAAGCTTGTTCACGCCTGTCAATGCATTCACCATTCTCTCCACATCGAAAAAAGGGAAATCGGTACCGAACAGCAGCTTATCCTCTATCCCGTATTCGATTGCCTCGATCATGGCGTTATACATTTGCCAAGGCCGCGACCCGAGTGCCGATATATCCGTATACACATTCGGATTCTTGCGTACGACACTAATGGCTTCGCCAATCCATGGATGGCCCATATGGGCAATGATCATCTTCAAATCCGGGAACGAGCGGGCCACCGGATCAAGAAATACTGGCCTCGACTTCTCCAACGGCCCTTTGTGCACGAAAGAAGTCCCTTGATGCCACATAATCGGCAGCTTCAGCTCCTGCGCCTTGGCATACAACGGATAACAAATCCGGTCAAGGGGATGAAAATCCTGATAAATCGGCGCAAGCTTCAATCCCTTCAGCTTGTATTCCTTGGCGTCCCGCTCCAGTAAACGCTCCGCGCTCTGCCGATTCGGATCAACACTTGCGAAGCCGAACAGACGAGTCGGATTCTCGGCAATATACGCACCAACCCATTCGTTCGGCACGTTGAAGCCGACCGCAGGAGCATCAAGTGCCAGCACGATCGCCCCTGAGCAATCCTTAACAGCGCGGCGATGATCCTCAGGCGAGCATGTCAGCTGGAAATCGCTGCCCCACGCCTTTCGTGCGTCCTCCAGGAATGGCCCGGAAATGTGATGGGGCTCCGCCAGATGGGTATGACAATCAAAAATCATCTTCATCATCTCTTTCCTTGGTTACTCAATCAAATATGTTCTGTATACGGAACAAATTATTATTTCTATTCAGAATAAGAATATTTGTTCAGAAAACATCTGTCAAGGTCCTTTATTGAATTCTTGAAATGTTGTGGAATACTGCTCAACGACTAGTTGTTCAGTATATAGAACTTTATGATATAATAGTTTATCATCGAGAATTTCACTTCCCATTGAAGTGGCTATCTATCCTATGAATTTGAGAAAGCGAGTTGGAGTTACTTGAGTAATGGGAAATATACAGTTCCGGCGCTGGAGAAATCAGTCGCTATTCTGGAGCATCTCTCCACTAATAAACAAGGCTTGTCATTGTCAGACATTAGCAGTGCGCTTAAGCTGCCCAAAACAAGCGTGTTTTCTATTCTGCAAACGTTGGAAACCAAAAACATGATTCGAAAAAATGCCAACGGCTCCTATAATCTGGGTTTGAAGCTGTATTCACTGGGCATGGCATCCGTCTCTCACCTCGACATTCAGTCGACGCTCGTCCCCTATATGGAGCAGCTTCGAGACGAGACGAAGTTCACCGTCCATCTGTGCGCCTACGACAATGGTGAAACAGTCTGTCTCGAGAAGATCGAAGGCCCTGGTATTATCCGCTTTCTGTCTTACAAGGGCGAACGCAAATTAATGAACACTACGGCCGTTGGAAAAGCGATCGCCGCTTATTTGCCCGAACCCGATCTGCAGTTCGTCATCTCCAAAGGCTTCAACAGCCTGACTGCCAATTCAATCTGTACAGAGCCGGCCTTCAGAGAGAACCTGAAGCAGATTGTGCAATGCGGGTACGCCGTAGACGACGAGGAAGGCGAGATTGGCGTTCGCTGTATTGGCGTCCCTATCGTGATGGATGGGGGTCGGGTATTCGGAGCTATAAGCCTGTCTACGCTAAAAAGCAATTTGCCCATGCAGAAGCTTCACGATTATGGGGCTATCCTGCTTAGCGTGGGAGAAAAAATGTCCCGTCAGCTTGGCTATCGCGGCCCCTATCCACTGATTGGGTAAGGAAGTAAGCCCTCAGAAGTGATGCTTGCAGCCTCCCGAAGGAAATCCGATCGCAGCAAACAATGATCGAAGTTAGGAGTGACCTCGGATGAAAATCATGATTGTCGATGATGAATATTTGGTACGACTAGGCTTGCGGAAGACGATTGATTGGGAGCAATATGGATATGAAATCGTTGGTGAAGCGGAGGATGGCCGGGCCGGATTGGAATTGGCTCTGAAGATTCGCCCGAATCTGATCATAACGGACATATGTATGCCTTTCCTGGATGGAATTCAATTCATGGAGCAGCTGCGCAAGCATGAGCTAGAATCCAAGATCATAGTCCTGAGCGGCTACAGCGAATTCGATTATGCCCAAGGAGCCATTACGTATGGCGCCTCGGATTATATTCTCAAGCCGGTCGAGAACGATAAGCTGTTGGCCGCTGTTCACAAGCAAGCCGATATCATTCGCAAAGAAACGTTGTCACAGCAAATTGTCAAACAGGTTATGATTGCCGATTTGCTGACCCAGTTGCGAAAAATCCGTGCCCAAAAAACGACCGGAACGACCAAAATTGTTGATCAGGCCATCAAATATATTAAAAATCACTATGCCGAGGAGCTGTCCATCAGTATCATAGCAAGCAACCTCTTCTTCAGTCCGTCCTATTTCATGCATGTCTTCAAAGAAAACATGAATATGACCGTGAACGATTTTATAACGGAATACCGAATTGCAAAAGCAAAGGAATTACTCCAATCCAACCACTATAAGGTTTACGAAATCTGTCAGCAGGTTGGGTTTCAAGACCCCCGATATTTCAGCCAAATTTTCAAAAAATCAACAGGCATGACTCCCCGAGAATATATGAACAGTACTGTATATGAAAAATAAGGAGAGGTCCCCTTGTTGAATCTGAGGAAGTTTAATATTCGCACTCGGATATTTTGGCTGCTCCTGATCAGCCTTATGATTGCCTCGATCTTTATTTTTCAAGTGTCGCAGCGGACGATGCAAAGTAAACTGAACCAGCTGATGTACGGCTACATCCGAATCAATCATGAAAATACCGAATCCGGGATCAAATTTCTTATAGATGAAATGAAGGTCTTGTCGGTGCGGATCTTGATGAACAATTCCATCTACAACACCCTCGAAGATTCCACCCTGACCAAATCAGACAAGCAAAGACAGCTTACCGGCATTATGGACAATATGATGATAGACAAGAAGGCGGTCGGCAATATCTTTATTATGACCCGCGATGAGAGCGTATTCAGTTATCAGGAAGGGATGCGGGTCAACCGCCCTGAGCAATCGGATCTAGATGAGATTGACCGCATCGAGACGCCAGTATGGGGCAAGATCAAGCATGATGTCGATGGACAAGCCTACCTTCTGCTCGGACAAAAGTTCATTTACCCCAACACGGGCCAGAATCTAGGGTATTTATTCGTTTATTTGAAGGAACGGGCCCTGCATGATCTGCTGAAAAACGCGATTACAGTCAACGGTGCTTATTCCTTTCTCGTATCCGAGGATTCGCAGATTCTGTCCTTCCCGGAGCCGGATAAAGTGGGAACAACGATTTTCGAGCCTAATTTTGTACTCTCGAGTACCGGGGACGATTTCAAGGTCACGACATTCCAAGGCCATTCCGTCATTATGTTCGGCTATGAGCTGCTCGCTCGAGCACAAGGGCTTGGCATGGGTTGGAAGGTGATCCATGTTATTTCCAATGAAGAGCTGCTCAAGGACGTGAAACGGATCAATACTTATTCCCTGATTCAACAAATTTTAACGATTATATTCGCGATCATTATCGCCTTCTATGTGTCCAAGAGGATCATTAAACCGATAAGAAAGCTGAGTCGAAAAATGGACAAATTCGGGAAGACGGATCGGCTGAAGGTTGCGGAGAGCTCGGAACAGGATGAGCTTTGGGTGCTCGAAAAAAGCTTTCAGGACATGGTTCAACGCATCAACGAATTGATCGGAAGAATTAACGAAGAAAAAGACAGGCAGAGGGAAATGGAGCTTATCGCCCTGCAGGCGCAAATCAACCCTCATTTTCTATACAATACGCTGGATGCGATCAGTTGGATAGCCAAGCTGAATAAGCAGGAAGATATTGAAAAGATGATTACCTCTCTAGCCAACTTTTTTCGCACCAGTCTGCATAAAGGAGAAAAGTACATTACGGTAAGCGATGAAGTCGGCATTGTCAAAAGCTATTTGGAAGTAGAGGCTATGCGGTTTCGCGATAAATTCCACATCGAATATGACATTGACGAAGACATTATGGGCTTCCGCATATTGAAGATCATTCTTCAGCCTTTAGTAGAAAACGCGATCAAGCATGGGATCAGGCATAAGCAAGGGCTTGGTCATCTTATTCTCAAAGGCTACCGGGAAGAGGATGCTCTCGTCTTTGAAATTATCGATGATGGAGCCGGGTTTCAGCAGCAGGACGATCCTATCCCATCGTTTCCGATCAAGGGAAAGGGGTACGGCATTCATAATGTGGATGAAAGGATTCGTTTGGAGTACGGGAAAGGATATGGCGTGCTCATCGAAAGCGTTGTAGGAGTGGGAACAAAATCCATTGTAAGAGTGCGGATACTGAAATGAGGGCTACTTATTCCAGTTGTCGATTGTGCCGTACAAGTGAATCAGGGGTTGAACGATGCTGTTCCTAAGCAGATAAGCCAAATACACAACCAGAACACAGTAGACCAGCACAAAGCTGATTAGCGTCCATTTCAAGTTGGAGAGCTGGCTGCTGGCTTCTCTTAGCGGGATAAGCACGGCCATTCTGGTGCTGGAATCGACGATTGGACTGTAGATCACTAGCTGCTTCCCATTCGCTGCAATAAACCGACCTTCGTTGCCGCTCTGAATGGAACCGATTTCCTCGGAAGTGAGCTCAGGTAGAGCGTTGTTGCTGGGCGTATATAGAGATTGGCTGCCTGCAATCAGCAGCAGCTTATTCTCATTGAACAACGGATTGCCGGTATGAAAAAAAGTGAACAGCTCGTGATAGTCAAAGTCTACAACAAGGGTACCCAGCATCCTGCCGGGCTCCTCTACCTTGAGTAAATAAGAAAAAACGTTATCTGCGGAACCGTCTCCTGATCCATCCGGGGCTTGAGTTCTTGAAATCCACAAGTACTTCTCATCGGGACGCTCCAGAAATCCACGCACCGGCTCGGTCGATTTGAACAGCTCGAAGGGCTGTGTACTCAAGCTTTTGGCTACAGAATATACGAAACCGCTGGCCGAATATAACTTCACATCAATGATATCGAGGTTAGAGTCCAGGACAAGACTCCCCAGCAGTTGCGAGGCATCCAGGGAAAAATACGGCTCCGACATAGCCTGAACGATTGTGGGATGATTGGCAATCATCTTGAAGGTCTCCTCGGTATAATGCAAAAACTGGGTCAGCCGATTATTGGAGCTCTGGAAATAGTTGAAGGACATATCGGAATATTGCGACACATATGTCCGTTCCGACCAGAGATAAGCGAACAAGCTCACAGATACCGTACACCCCATTACTGCGAGCAGGAAAATAAGCATAATACGTTTGGATAACCGATGGAACACTTGAACACTCACCTTTGACTATCGGGATTGAAACCATTATATCGATTGACAACAGTTTTGCAAACGTTTTCGCAGTTTTGCCGCATTTTTTTGCCCAAGTATTGATGCTATCGTAATAAAGAAGCCAATTTCGCAGAAGGAGGGTTAAAAGACAAACCCGAAAGACGATCTAAATAAGATGCGTTCATCTTATCTAGATGTAAAGGACTGCAAGTTTATTATTTATCCAACAAGGGGAGGCGTTTGTACTTCATGTTCATTCCGAGGTTCAAGAAATGGATTCCAATTGCATTCATGCTCGTTCTCGTGCTCTGTATCACAGCCTGCAGCCAGAACGGCAAAGACGGGGCAACACCCGCTCCGACATCGCCATCCGCTTCCACTACTCCCTCAGGCACGCCAGAAGCGGATAAAAAGCCGCCATTGTACACGATCAAAATGTACACGAAAACGAAGCTGACAGTCAAAATGAGCGACGAGACGGATGTTGGCAAGTATATCAAGGACAAATTCAATATCGTGTTCGAATATGTGCCGTATGTAGGCGATTACAACGAAAAAAACAATCTGATGCTGGCTACCGGCGATTACCCGGAGATCATCGAGCTGCAGGGTGACAGTGTGGTCAAGAAATATATCGATGCCAAGGCGCTCGTGCCTCTGGATGATTTCTTGGCAAATTCTCCTCAATTCACGGAAGCCTACAAGCAGCAAATTCCGCTGTGGAGAATATCGGAGGACAACAAACTGTACAAGTGGGAGAAGAGTACACCGACAGTGTTCGAGTATGCCGCGCCGAACGCGCCCGATATGGCAGTCCGGACCGATGTGCTGGAGAAACAGGGCTGGCCTAATCTGGTGTCCGAGGATGACTGGGTCAGCTTCCTGAAGAAAGCGCTGGAGCAGTTCCCAACAACGAATGGCAACAAGACAATCGGGCTGGTCGCGCCCTTCGGAGCGCCATGGGGCATTCCTGGAATAGCTGGCATCCTCTATGAGAAAGGCGGCGACTATACGGGAATCGCCGGCAATGCCGGGGTCATCTTCAATCATACAACCGACAAGTATGAGGATTATCTGAAGGTGCCGGATGTCAAGACCAGCTTCAAGTTCTTCAACCGACTGTACAGAGAAGGCATTCTGGACAAGGAATCGTTCACCGATACGCCGACGCAAAATCTGGAGAAGCTCTCAAGCGGCCGTGCAATCGCCCAGTGGTACTACCTCAATCACGCAACAGCAAATTCTGCGCTGGAGAAGGCGGGACATCCGGAAATGCAGTACATCCGTCTGCCGATCCGCACGAATGCCCAGGTGGCAGCCAAGGCTCCACGGCTGTTCATGGAGCAGTTGACCAATCCGTTCAACAGTGTGGTCATTACGAAGAATGCCAAGGACCCCAAGCGAATATTTGAGCTGGTCAACTGGGCAGCGTCGGAGGAAGGTCAGCTCATGCTGCAGAGCGGAATCGAAGGCATTCATTACAACATTCAGAGCGGCAAGCGTGTGCCAACGAAGCTGTTCGTCGATATGCTCAAAGACCCGGCCAATGCGAAGTCAGGATATTTTGGATTCCTCAGCCAGAGAGATACGAGAGCCAAGGACGGAGAGCTGTTCAGCCTGGGAAGCATCCCAAGGGTTACCGATGAATTCACCCTTACCGATCGCCAGAAGGAAGCGTACAAGAAGCTCGGCTGGTCGAATTCGGCTGAATACTGGCTGAAACACGGCAAGGGCGTGGATACGGGTATCGTGCCCTCGATCCTGAACGATCCGAAGAGCACGGAAGGCTTAACCGAGCAGAAAATGACAGAGCTCCGCTCCAAAACGACTGTCAGGCTGATCACGGCCGGAAACGAAGAGGAATTCGAAAAAATCTGGACCGAGCTGAATAAGGAATATGAAAAGCTGAATCCGCATACCGTGGTCGACAAATACAACAAGCTGTACCAGGAAGCCAAAGCCAAGCTCAAAAAATAAACATACATCTGCGGAATCGAGTTGACGGAGGGAGGGTAGGGCAATCCTGTCCTCCCTCTTTGTTATTCTTCACTCACAAACTCAATAATCACGCAAAAGTGGAAGGGAGCCTAGATGGGACAAAGTACCTTCTGGATCAAGCTGCACCGACAACGTTACTTATTTTTTATGCTGCTGCCCGCCTTTATTCTGATTTTTTTGTTTCATTATCTCCCCCTGGTAGGATGGTTGATCGCCTTCAAGGACTATCAGGTGGGTCAGAGCCTGTGGAAAGCGGACTGGGTAGGATTGCAAAATTTTAAACGTTTTTTCCTGGAGAGCAACGATTACATTTACCTGATTCGCAACACGCTGGCCATGAATGCGATGACCCTGGTCGTCAGCCTGTTCACAGGCTGCTGCTTCGCCATTCTGTTGAATGAAATCCGCAGCCGGTTCTTTATGAAGTTTATACAGACGATCACGCTGTTTCCTTTTTTTATCTCATGGGTCATTATTTACTCGATTATCAATTCGCTCTTCGGCGTAACCACGGGAGTCGTCAATGAGCTACTGATACAGTGGGGGATCATCGAGGAAGGCATCAATGTGCTGGGGGACAAAGATTATTCTTGGGCACTCATCGTTCTTATGGATGCCTGGAAGTCGCTTGGCTACAATAGTATTTTGTTCATAGCGGCGATCGCCTCCATCCCCCCCGATTTGTACGAAGCGGCAGAGATCGACGGAGCAAGGCGGTTCGCCAAGGTATGGCATGTGACGCTGCCGCATCTCGTTCCCACATTAATTGTTTTGTTGATCATCAACAGCGGCTACATTATCCATTCCAATTTCGAGCAGTATTTCCTGTTCACTAACGGCAGTAACTGGGAGACAATGGAAGTTCTCGATATGTATATTTATAAGTTCGGCATGAGATTGCTTGATTTTCCGTATTCCACAGCAGTTAGCATCGTGAAAACCTTTGTCAGTCTGGTGTTGATCATCGCGGTCAACCATATCTCCAAAAAATCAACGGGAAAAGGCATTTTCTGAAGGGTGGGGTTCTACGGTGCAACGTTACAAGCGTACATGGGGCGAACTGGCCTTTGATATTGGCAACAGCTTGTTCATGATCAGCATTCTGTGTGTCATGATCTATCCGTTCTTGTACATTTTCAACTATTCAATCAGCAATATCGCCTATGTCAGCGGTAATCCGATGCTCCTGCCAAAGGGGATCAATTTCGAGGCGTACAAGGTCGCCTTCAGCGAGCCGGACATTTTGCACGGACTGTTCATCTCGGTCTCCCGCACCTTGCTGGGCCCGCTGCTTATGATAGCCGTTACGGCCTCTGCCGGTTATGTCGTGTCCAGAGGGGATCTGATGGGTGGCAAGTGGATCCGCAAATATTTCTTCTTCACCATGTATTTCTCGGGAGGCATCATTCCCTCTTATATGGTCGTCAAGGGGTTGCATCTGACCGGCACCTTTCTCGTATATATTATTCCATCAGCCATAGCAGTGTTCAACATGATTCTGATCAAAACCTATATGGAGGGCTTGCCAAGAGAGCTGGAGGAATCTGCGGTCATTGACGGCGCCAACGATTTGCAGCTGTTCGCCAAGGTCATGTTCCCCCTCAGCCTGCCCGTAATCGCCGCCGTTACCCTGTTCTCCACCATTGGGCAATGGAACGCCTTCGGAGACACGCAGCTGTACAATTCGATGAACCAGGATCTGTTTCCGCTGCAGTATATTCTCTACAATGCGCTGCAATCGATTTCGTCCTCTAGCCTTCCGGATGCGCAGGCCGATGCCAGAATGGCCATGATCACTCCACACACGCTAAAAATGGCGATGACGATGATTACGGTAATGCCGATTTTGTTCGTATATCCCCTTCTGCAGCGATTCTTCATCAAGGGGTTGCTGATCGGATCGATCAAAGGCTGACCATGATACGGCTGGGAATAAGGAGGAGATCCTGAATGGCTGATAGCAAACGGTGGGACCCGCCTGCGGAGGTCGTCCCCGACTTGACACTGGTGCATCCCCGGGTGTTCTACACCAGGGAGCAAGTCATAAGAGTGCGTGGGCTCGCTGCGGGTGAGGCGCCTGCATGGGTCGGGAGAATATCCCGAACGATTCTCGAACGGGCTGATTCGCTGCGATGGATGTCGATGGACGATCAGGTGATCAGGGGGCTCGTGCCTCGTGCAGGATCTTTCTACATGTACGGGGTGACCAACCCTGTCGGGCCTGACGGGACAAGGATTCATCCCATTGGCTGGGAGATGCCCGGTCATGTTCGCTCGGAGACGGGAATCGTCTATCCGAATGCGACCCATCCGGATGACGGAACCGGCTGGAGGGCTCCCGATGGGCAGGTCTATTACTTCACAGCGCGCTGGAATGGCTTCGTGGTGGATGAGCTGACAAGAGCGTTGGAGCCACTGGCCCTTGCTTACACCATTAGCGGCGAACGCACCTATGCACGCAAGGCGGCGGTTATCCTGGATGCGCTCGCGAGCGTCTACTCTCAGGCCATCGAGGGGCCGCTGGATTATCCAGGACTGGAGCCCGGACGCGAGGGGGGCCGGCTGGAGCGTCCTTATTACCAGGTGGCGCGTACTTTAATCTGGTACGTGAACGCCTGTGATCTGATCTGGGACAGCGGGGAATTGGAGCATGCTTCCCCGACCAACCCTGGCTGCACTTGCCTGGAGAACATCACTTACAATCTGCTGCTGAACGGGGCTGATTATTGCTATCGCGAGGCCCAATTGCCAGGTTATGTAGATCAGCTGCATAACGGAACGGCTGATTACAATCTGGGGATATTGACCGTCGGCTCGTTATTCGGAATCGAAGCTTACGTTCAATGGGCTCTCAACGGACCTACGAACATCCGGTTCATGATTGCGAATAATCTCGATCGAGACGGCAATTACTATGAGACCTCTGAGCTATACAGCCGGCATTCCCAGCATTTATACCTTACTATTGCCGAGGCTCTGTTCCATGTCCGCACTCCCGTCGTGAAGGAGGGCGTCAATCTGTTCATGGAGAATCGATTCGCGCGATTCTACGTGGGCAATCGTCGGAAAAATACGATTGCCGGAAGAATACCGGCCTACGGGGACAGTCCAGTCGATGAAGCGACTAACAATCGCGATGTATTCGACAGCGGCAGCTGGCAGCAGTCTCTCCGCTTTCTTGTCCGGGCTTCAAGCGCGGGGAAGCGTGCGGAATATGCCGAATCCCTCGCGCTTCCTGCAGGTGTATCCCTGGAGGAAGCCTTTGGCAATGCAGATGAAGTCTGGTCTTTGTTCAATATTTCCAATAGCGATAGTGTACTGCACCAATTAACTGCAGCAGCTTCAATCGGCCGGAGTCGATCATGTTCCACAGTTCTGGGTGGAAAAGGTCTCGTATTCCTGCGTGCCGGCAGCGGCGACCAGCAGAGAGGCGCATTTCTCCGCTATGGACCGACCCTGAACCACGGGCATCTGGATGAGCTTGGAGTGCTGCTGTATGCTTCGGGACGAGAGCTTTCCTTCGATCCGGGCTACGGAATGGCCCATTATCGCTACGGCTGGCAGTTTCAGACCGTGTCCCATCTGACAGTCACTGTCAATGAGAAGAGTCAGTTATCTCAAGATTCTGCTGGTGGCAGTCTCAACTTCTTCGTTACAGTTCCGGGTCTCAGCGCTGCGGACGTATCCGACGAGGGAGCTTACGCTGCGGAGGGGGTCTCCGTCTATCAAAGAATGCTGGCGGTAATCGATGTATCCGAGTCTCGCTCCTATTGGATCGACCTGTTCCGCGTACAGGGCGGCCTTGTGCGTGATTATTCGTTCCATGGCCGTGGAACTACTTTTCTGAGCCAAGGACTGGACTGGTCGCCGTCCGAGTCCGGGTCAGTCGAATCTCCTCAGCATAACTGGGGCAGCCAAATCAAGGGTGACGGCAAAATAACAGGCTTCGAGCAAGAAGACTTCTTTTTTGAACCTCCGGGTAACGGATACGGATTTTTGGGTCATCCTCGCAGGGCATATCCTCAGCAAGCCTGGAGCTGTACCTGGTCCAATCCATCAACTATTCGGCTGACGATGCTTCCGGAGAAGAACCGTCAGGTCATCGCGGCAGACGGGCCCGAGCCAATGGGAGGAGTCGCCTACGTGCTCGCTCGGGATAGCGGAGAGCAGCCGAGCCGATTCGTATCTGTCATCGAGGCTGGAGATGAGAGCGGGTTTGTTCTGGCAGAGCCTATGGACATCCTCGCCTTGGATGAGTACGGGCAGATAGAGCCAGTGGGGATCGCCCTGTCAGTACAAGGAATCCAGGACGAGAAATACCGAGACTATGTGTTGAGCACGACGGACTGCTCTATCTTCCTCGCCCGTGACAGAATGGCGGGTGGCAGGGAGCTTCGCACGGATGCCGCGTTCGCCATGCTTCGGGTGGACGACCAGGGCAGCCTGCTTCAAGCCCATCTGACGAATGGAACTTGTCTGGTTGCAGAAGAGCTTGAGCTTCGACTCGAACATAGCCGATATGAAGGAAAGATCATTTCCGTGGACTACGAGCAAGGGAGCATGCTTGTACAAGG
>JARBUQ010000442.1 GCA_029239545.1 Paenibacillus sp. | reverse complement strand
GGTTTGGGGGCAAATAACGGAACCTGTGTCCGCATCGTTTGGGAAATTGCACATCCTTTGACGGTGTCGGGTCTAACAGGTATGGGTTGACTCGTTTAGAAAGGATGAGCGTACAACGAACTTTATCGCAGCGTGGCCAACAGCTCACGCATAACCTTCACAAAGTGCGGGAACGCTATGGATGGTCCTTCCAGATCCGGGTACCACATTTTCTCCCACTCCAGCGAAAGATAACCGTAATAGCCGATGGCATGAAGCGCTTCAACGTTCTCACGGATCGGCATGATGCCTTCACCAGCCAGCACGTACTGATGAGGCTTCCCGCCCGGCTTGCCTGGTACAGCATCCTTAAGATGCACATGACGAATCAGTGAGCCTATCCGCTCGCATACCTCCTGCGGCTTCTCTCCCACATGATGGGTATGAACCGTGTCCCACAGTACAGCTAACCCTTTGGGATTGCCAGCCTTGTGGATAATAGCTGCAATCGCTTCAGCTGCCGAGAAGTGGTCATGAGTCTCGATAATCACTTCTACCCCAAGTGGAGCAATCGTTTGGACAGCAGTGGCCAAGCTCTCGCCCGCCCTTGCAATCGCTTCAGCATTGTCCACACCGCTCGAAGGCTCCCCAATAAATGTGCGCACGTACGATGCTCCCAGATCATGGGCAAGCTCAGCATTCAAGCGGAGCTGTTGAATATTGCGCTCCAGCTCGTTTTTATCACTCGAAACAAATTTGGTATACCCCGATACGCTGCGAATCTCCAGATTACGGGAGCTGAACAGCTCACTTACTTGCTTCCGCTCCGCTGCATTCATCGCTGTGTCGATGTGAATTCCTCCACGAATCAGCAGCTCAACCCCATCGTATCCATACTCCGCAGCTCGCTCTGCCACCATGGTCAAATTCCAATCCGGGCAGCCCAATGTGCTAAAAGATAGTTTCATCCTGCACCTCCATTCAACTAGTCTCTCGAAATATAATCGGCCTTATCCATGACCATCAAATACTGCTCATAATTCGTGATAAACCCGGCTTCCTGAAGCAAAGTGACAACCTCGGGATTCGACATCGATAGATCGGAGGTTCTGTATGTACATGAAGAACGAAAGGATCCGTATACTTCTGATAACAGCATTCTGAATAATCCTGATTTATCTTTGCATTCTTCGCTGCCTTCGCATTGCTGCAGCGTAACGGATCTCAGTTCACCATTCTCCCCATAGGCTCGGTTGAACAAGGCATAACCAACAGCTCTGCCCTCAGCATCAATCGCTATAAGCGATTCCCCCTTCTTCATATTGTGCCACATGCACCCCCAGGCTGCCAAACTGCGGTAGAAAGGCAGCTTGGCAACATCGAACGGTGTTCCGAACTCTAGACGAACCCTATCCAAGCTGCCGCTTTGATCAATGAATGAACGGCCATCTCCGGCATGAGTCATCCCAATCATGCGATCTACTATTTTAAAGCCGCCTTTTTTATATGCTTCTACGGCATGCTCGTTCTTAACGACAACTTCCAAAAAGGCTAGGTCCACTTCCTGTTCCCGGATCAACTTACCGGCTTCCAGCATCATAGCTTTAGCAATCCCTTTTCCACGATGCTCCACAAGTACGCCGGTCCCTCCATTCCAAGCGAGCTTTTTTCCATCTGCTTGCTTCATCGCTATGAAGACGAATCCGACTGGTGCGTCGCCGTCATAACACACAACAGATAACTCAGGACGTATTCCCTCTGAACCGAACCCGTCCAGCATGCGATCCAGCTCTCCCGGAACAGGAACGCTCGACGGTGCTTGCGGACGTGCAAATCCTGGATAATGCAAAGCCATTTCAGCGTGATATCCTTCGAATCCTCGTTTCTTCAGTTCCAAAGCTTGCTCGAACGTACATTGATGCAAACGCCCTATTCGCTGACCGCCACTTTCCATTTTCGTAAAACCGCCTTTCAAGCAGCAATTCCTCATCACTCCTAGTACATGCTTATACTAGCATATCCCAGGCATACTAGGCGATGGAAGCTCCTCTGTGCCATTCATAATGGAGTCGTTTTGCAAAATCCCTTCAATTTCTCTCAAATGCTTCAAAAGCGCTTCTCTCAGGAAGGTATACTCTCTCAGTCCGCTCGGAACCAAATAATGAGGCAATTGCTGCTTCATCTCCATGAACATGGAATCTAACTCCCACAATGCCTTCTCCAGACTGCTCTTGATCTGATACAGCTGCGCTCGGTGCTCAGGAGGCCCCTTGCGAATTCGTTCGAACTTCTGAATAGAATGCGTCACACACACAAAAGTACGGATGAGCGCTATAATTTGCTTGCAGTACAGTCGGCTGACAGCTAATTCAGCCTCTCTTCCTCGGGCCGGCTCACCCCACTCGAACAGTCGCAGTACCTTCTCTAATACAGTGACGATTGCATCATAAGCACGTCGTGTTCCTCTAACCGCTCTCATGCTATTAATAAGGCGTGCCGGATATGCTAGCTCAGGATTACTGTCACCGAAAAAAACAGACAGCTCCAAGAGAAGCATAGAGGTCGGGGAGTCCCCGCCGAATATTTGGCGCATTTTGCGCATTCCTGCCGCCCACTCCTCCTGGTGATCTTGTACAAGCGTACGGGCGTAACGAAGCTCGAACTGATCCGCTTTCGCATCGGTGTTCCAGCTCTTCTCAGACAAATAGGCTGTATTACGGCGTAGTGTCGGGGAATAAAGCATATAGGACACCACTCCCTGAAGCGAGCTCTGCTTGCCGTCATTCACCATCATGTCGATGTTGTCCAAATAATCCTGTGCACAAGTGCCTGGTGTAAACCCCGTACTCGGCGCAACCCAAGTCTCGGCACCTTGTACAGGACGAATTCCGATTTCCGGTTCCCCGTACTTCCACCAATGGATGACAAGCTTCCCTGCCAGCCCGTGACTTTCAAGCAATTGTTCGAATTCTTCATCAAAATGACCCAGATGCTCCGCACAATCATGCCAAATAATTACCTTCTCGATTCCATTGTCGATCAAATGCCCGCCGATTTCGACCAGATACATGTACAGCAATTGTTTGGGCGTATGGTTAATCAAATCTGCATGGCTCCACAGGGTGACTTCATCCATCCCGATATGAAACCATTTCTGGCCGTATGGCTTCAAATAAGTATCTATAATAGTCTGGTTGATTCGCTTCAGCAAGGGGAAAGTATCAGGATGGGTCAGAGTAAGACCGATACCTATCGACTGATTCCTCGAATCAACAGCTGCAAGCTCGGGATACAGCTTCGGAAGCAGCAGCGAATGACCCGGACCATTGAATAGCGGTGCTACCTGTATGCCTCGTTCGACTGCATATTCAATGATCGAGCCTAGCAGATCCTGCTCGTATATGACCGGAAGGTAAGACAAGCTGCTCATCTGCTTAGACTCCGGATCAAAATAACGAATGCGGGTTCTCGGCAGCTGCTCCACTTGATCCAGAATTGGGACATACAAGAAATCCGGCGGACTTTGGCTTTCCAACGGATGTCTAGGAAACCACCCGCCATATACTCCAATTGTGAGCATATTAAGCTTGAACTCCACCATCTCGTCGATCATAGCCTGCCAATCCTGCAGCTCCATCAAGTCAGAGCCCCAGAAGCATTCCACAAAAAGACCGCGAACCGGGATGTCAGGCCTGTCCTCAATGCTGATTAACGGGATCTCGATTGTTGCTGTCCCTGTTGTTCTGTAGGCGAGCAATTGGATCAATGTCTGGACACCGTGTAGAATCCCTTTAGGGCCCCCGACTATTCGCGCCGCTTCTGTGTCAATGTCAATGGAATAGTTCTCTCCTTCATCCTCTAACTGAACAATATGCAGGTAGTACGTCTTGCCCTGCTCAGCTTGGGAGCTGCGGTTCTTCCTGTCTCGGGTTACCTCGCCCCTCCAATTGCTGCGAATCCACTTCTCAAGCTGCGTGACTGCGATTTCTATCATTCTGAGAACAGGTTCGTTCTCGACTATTATTACGATCTCGTGGTCTTCCTTCAGCGATGTATAACCATGGAATTCCATGGTTCGGGGTTCTGGGATTATGATCGGTTGGTCCATGCTAGTATTCCTTCCTTTCTTGAATATGTGCTAGATGTATACAGAAGACAGCTTCATTGTGCCATGCAAGCCCTGACAGTACAATAATCTCCTTATCCATCCAGGGTAAGGTAACAAAAGATAACCGTAAGGCTTCAAAAGATACGCAAAGTCTAATAAGTACAGTAAAAAAAACCTGACTGGAAGTTCACGAGGCCACTGAAGAACTTGTACTTTTTGGTGAGAGACCACTAAAGATCAAAACGAAA
>JARBUQ010000441.1 GCA_029239545.1 Paenibacillus sp. | reverse complement strand
TAACCCGGCTCGGGATCGTCTCCCCTCCTCCCTCTCCGATTACCTGGTACACAGAAGAGGACGCTACTACAGTACAAATCATTACAGATGAAGCCATACTGCATTTAGATCGCCATAATGGCTGTCTTTCTATATTGGATAAATCGGAGAATCTACTGACTACGCAAAGGAAACCAGCATATGGTGGTGGAGATGCGGGATTTGGTGCTCAATTTGTATTAGCAGATGATGAACGACTATACGGTCTAGGCGATCAATACGATACTCCCCTTATGAAGCGAGGAAGAACCACCTCCATCAGCTTGCGCAGTAACCGGGTACACGCCCCCGTTCCCTTGCTGCTGTCTAGCAGCGGGTGGGCGCTGCTTGTCGATACCGAGTCAGAACATGAATTCGATGTCGGACAATCCTCTCCGGACGAGCTTTACTTTCATGGACACCACGGCGAATTGGCCTATTACTTAATCGCTGGAGGCCATCTCGCAGAGCTGCTTCACAAATACGCCCAGTTGACCGGACCCTCTGTACTGCTTCCCATCTGGGCATATGGATTGAGCTTCATATGCAACCAACAAACCAGCGCCAGAGATATGATTGAGGACGCTTTGAAATTCAGACGAGAGGGCATTCCCTGTGACATGATTGGGCTGGAGCCCACATGGATGGATCAATCATTCGACTTTGAAGCCCCCGTACAATGGCATCCAGATCGATTCTATATCCCACAATGGATGCCTGAGGGAGCTCATACCTTTATGGGTGCGCTTCAGACAATGGGCTTCAAACTGAGCCTTGGTCTGTATTTGCCCGAGAACGCTCACACAGCATCGAACACAACGGATCCTAGCTGGTACGATTATTTGAAGCCTTTTGTTGCGCAAGGAGTCCAAGGGTTTAAGCTGTGTACAACTGTACCTGTGCAGGAGAAGAGGTACACTCCTAATAGTCAAATCAACGAGGAATCACCATCCACACTTACCATTCCAGCATCCATCAGTAAAACAATTCAAGAAGGGTACACCAAGCAAACCGGAATGCGTCCCATTGTATATACACCTGTAGGCTATACCGGCATACAGAAATATGCTGCGATGTGGTCTGGTGGACGTAACAAGCCCCATTTATCCGTTCTTGGATTAGGCTTATCCGGGATCTCGAATATGGGCATTGATATGAATCTACACAACCCTGCTGGAATCCATTTTGGCTTCTTGCAGCCCTGGTCTAAAATCAACAGCTGGGCGTACTGGAGACACCCCCTTCTGCTTGATCCGAATCTGTTGACCATCTTCAAGATGTATGCAAAGCTTCGGTATCGGCTGCTGCCATACATTTATTCTGCTGCTAGTGTTGCTGCACGCACTGGAATGCCTATTGCAAGAGCCATGCCGCTTGTATATCCCGAAGACAATGAGGCTCTTCATCTGCAAAACCAATATATGTTCGGCGATGATTTTCTCGTTGCAGTGTTTACCGACGAAATCTATTTGCCCGCCGGGGAATGGATCGACTATTGGACAGGGGATACATACTCGGGCCCTAGCCTGATTACGTATCAGACTCCGTCACATGTTGGCGGACCGCTGTTTGTACGAGCTGGGGCAATTATCCCCATGTGGCCCGAGATGGAATATGCGGGAATGAAGGTACCTGAGCGAATGGAATTACATCTGTATCCCGGCCAAGACGGGCAAGCTATGCTATACGAGGATGATGGTGTCAGTCTGGGATATCTGGAGGGAGAATCCGTATTCACTCACATAGCCAGCAAGTACTCACACGGTAATATTATTATTGATATCGGGCAACGAACAGGTCAATATCGCAATATGAAGACTGAGCGCTGCTGGGATTTGTTCATCCATACACACGACAAGCCGGTACTTGTCAAAGTAAATGGGGAGGACTGGCGCGAAGCTACGGGAGGACGCAAAGATCTGATGACAGGCTTATGGTCCATGCACCGCAAAGCGGGATGGATTCGGGTCGCAATCAACGAAGTGACGACCTACCCTGCCATGAACACCCATATTGAATTCATCTACTCGATCGAGAAGGATGCTCGCCATACCGAACAGCGATCCAACAACAAGTTCAGTCCCCCTGCTAGAAAAACGACAAGCGAACTGGAGAAGGAGCTTGAAATTGGACTAGAAACTGGAGATGAAAGCAAAGCATTGTCTACGCTTGAGCAATGGTGGAACATACGCACAGCGGGAGATCACACCCTGGAAGACATTCGCGAGCATTGGCTTTATATGAACGGACTGATTGTTCGTTCTATAGAACGTAAGGGAAGGACGCTCATTGAGGTGCTCGGCGAACAAGGATTGCACCAGCTTCAGTTCCATCCTGCCGATGGAGCCGAGCATGCCTACCATACACTGTCTGAGATGGTACAGCTCATCGTGCAATATGATAATAAACAACGAGGAAGAGCGAATGAAAGCATCCGTCAGGCAACCGATATTATTATGCAGGAAATCGATCAGGAGCTGACTCTCCATGCCGTGGCAGACCGACTCCACTTGAATTCCTCTTACTTGAGCCGGAGATTCAAGAAAGAAATCGGCATCTCTTTCTCTGACTATGTACTAGACAAAAAAATGGAGCTCGCTAAGGAGCTCCTGTTGAACGGCTCATCTGTGAACGCTACTGCAGAGCGAACCGGATTTAAAGAGGCCAGTTATTTTATTAGAGTATTCCGCAAATATTGGGGAGTCACTCCAGGGGAAATGAAGCCGTGACCACATTATCGATCACATACGTATGACTACCTACCCACTCCCTGCCTGGATAATAGGTCATGCGGGACGGACGATTCGGTCCCGATTCCATATTGGCCGCTATGGTGTATACGAACCCGGGATCTTCGTCTACCCCTAGCTCCAATAGATTGGTAGATGTTGACCGGGTAACCGAGCCTATGGGGTAAGCGGTTGTTGTATGATCCGGATGGTGGATAATAACATAACGCCCAACTACAGATGGAGGAATGTCACCATCCACAATCAACCGATGTCCACCGCCCCCTGGAATCGGCCCGATAACATCTAGAATGGTTCCTGTTATTGGGCCATCTCCATCAATCGTATGTCCGCCTGCCACTAATCTTGTTCCTCCTGCCAGCAGCATGCGCTGCACTCGTCCTTTCACTATTCGGACGAACCCGTTCTTCCCCGCCAGCTCCCACTCTCCTGTACGAAGCGGCACTCCGCCCTCATAATGCGGGGCACTCATTATAATATCCGTCACCTCACCATACGTTACCGCAATAACTGCCTGCATAGTTGTTTCATCAGAATGGAGTACATCGACTCTGTCGATTAGAGGCTGACTATCATGAGCATAGGGCTCCATCACATGGACAAACTGACTAACCAGCTCCGAACCCTCCTTGCTTTCTCG
The DNA here is from genome assembly GCA_029239545.1 of Paenibacillus sp. Classification (GTDB taxonomy): domain Bacteria; phylum Bacillota; class Bacilli; order Paenibacillales; family NBRC-103111; genus Paenibacillus_AA. The sequence continues at coordinate 929 of JARBUQ010000441.1, read as the reverse complement.
TCGCGCAATCCATTTCGGAAGGTCATACTTTACGGCTTCACTATTGCGATCTCCATCCAGCCCATGCAGACGGGTCATTCGTAATGACGGTGCTTTTCCTAGAAACAACCGGTTATCGCCTTGTCCGATATGTCCATACACACTAAGCTTGGCCTGTTCATTGCTTGATGTAAATGTCAGCCCATATACACCATCCGGCTTCTCCGCAGTTTGGACGTTTCTGACAAAAGTATAGGCATAAAACTGATTATCACTTGTGCCACCATAATCGGTTTCCTGCTTGGGCTCGATTATATCTGGCGTACCTTCCAACAAATAGGGACCGTATTCGCTCATCTCTAGTGTAGGGAGGATCTCGCAATCGTGATTAGCATCACCGTTCAAAGCATATTCGTGACGTGAGCCACCATGGACTCGAAACAAATCCACCACATAACCTTCGGCTGAAGAAGCCCCTTCAAAGCCAACAAATGATAGCTCCCGCGCATATTCCTTTAGTTGCTCATACGCCGACTCTTGATTGGCGCGGATCAACTGGTAATCCTCATCCAATACGAGCAGAGCAATATTTCCACCTTTTTTGGCCTCTCCAGCAATGGAAGCATCCTGGCTGTTAACAGTAACGGAATTGTGACCCAGTGTCGATACTGACCATTGCCGATAAAACGTATGCGTGTAACCCAGATCCGAGAGCAGCTCAGTATTCTGTGCAAAAAGTGTAATATTTAATGGGTCCTTATGATCATGACCCCCTTTTGGCGAGAAGCTTAAGAATAGCTGTGCCTGCTCATTCCCTTCCCCACGTGTTAGCTTGGCGATCCTGGCATGCGGCATAATAAAAGAGCGCATTGACCTAGGATTGACCACCTTTTGGAAAGCCCACGTATCATTAACAGGAAAGCAGCTCCCGTTAGGATAGGCAAGAATAT
>JARBUQ010000440.1 GCA_029239545.1 Paenibacillus sp. | reverse complement strand
GATGGCACAGGTCTTTCCCGTGTGGATTTCTTCCTGCGGAAATCAGACGACGCCATTATGATCAATGAGATTAATACGATGCCAGGCTTCACCCCATTCAGTATGTACCCACTTCTTTGGAAAGAAACAGGCAAGCCTTACAGAGAGCTGCTAGATGATCTTATTCAATTAGCTATGCAGCGCCATGAAGCGAAGCAGCAAATCCGGTACTCATTCGATACTTAGGAACTGCTGCGAAATTACCGCCCTGTTTGGCGAACTGCTTGCCAGAGTCGGCAAGCTCTTTCAGCCAAATGTCAGGACTTTATTTCGCAACAGTTCCTTAATCCCACACAAATCCCACATTATAACTTATGGAGCGATACGAGCTTCGTAAAGTCTGGAGGCAGCCATGGGTTTCCAAACCGAGTTCAATTCAGTATGCAAGTTCAAATCAGAGCAAGAGCTCTATGAATTATTGGAGTACGGCCGGGGCAAAATGATGAAAACTGGATTTCGTGTATTTCCAACAGGTCATAAGGTAATTGCATACTCGCCAGCGAATAAGGCGATTGCGATTGTGAAGATCGTAGCCTCGATTGCTGAAATTAATTTCCAAGGTGTAGAAGTGACGCAAGTGGAGATGGTGCTTGTACGCAGACTGACCGAGGAAGAAGCTCGAGTTCAGACGGATTTGGCTTATGAAATGTTTTTTGCTGAGCAGGAGCTAAAGGGCTAAGTCGAATGCCCCTTGCTACATAGCTGGAGTTCACGTATAATGATCCCTAATAGTTTCAAACATGTCAAATCGCCTATGATGAGAATCCAACTCGGAGGCGCTTACGAACAGGACACCGCTCTGGTACCCCTCTAAGTAAGCCGGATCCCGCCCCGTTATTGCGGAACCAAGTGGACCTTGAGCTCTTAAGGGGGCTGGTCAAATTGGGTGGCACCGCGAGCGCAAAGCGCCCCTCGTCCCAACAGGATGAGGGCGCTTTTTGTGTTTTTACAACATACGGAGCTGAGAGGGGTACTGACATGTTAGACATCAAGTGGATTCGGCAGCATGCAGAACAAGTGCAAGAAACGGCGAAATATAAAGGAATTGCAGTATCGATTGCGGAATTGCTCTTGCTCGATGAACAGCGACGCAAGCTTCTCGCGGAGACGGAAGGCTTGCGGGAGGAGCGCAATCAGAAGTCCAAGCAAATTGCTGCTCTTGTTGCATCGATTCAAGCCGCTCGGAAGCTTAGTGAAGAAGAGGACAAGGCCTTTGCTGCTGCATCAAGTACAGAGAAAGCCAATATCCAGAGCGCAGTGAAGGCTGTTAACGGCTTACTGGCTGAACGTGAGGCTCAATTGGAGAAGGTGAACCAGCAATTCATGGAGCTTATGGAGCTGGTTCCTAATATTGTTTCTGCAGATACGCCGCTTGGAGAGAGCGATGCTGACAATGTAGAGCTTCGACGTGTGGGGCAGTTGCCTGTCTTCACTTTCGAGCCGCTCGACCATGTTGCTCTCGGGGAGCAATTGGGGATTATCGATATTCCAAGAGGGGTGAAATGTGCCGGCAGCCGCAGCTACTATCTCAAGGGAGCTGGTGCTCTGCTGCATCGGGCCGTTCAGCAGCTGGCAATAGATTTGCTTGTCAGCAGGGGCTTCAGCCTCATGGAGGTTCCCCTGATGGTACGCGAGGAGGCTATGGCGAGCACCGGATTTTTCCCGCTTGGACGGGATCAGACCTATGGCCTGCAAGAGGATGACAAGTGGCTGGTCGGAACGGCAGAGGTGCCGCTTGTCGCGTATTATGGCGGGGAGACGTTGAGCTTAAGTCGGCCTGTACGTATGGCGGCAGCATCGGCCTGCTTTCGAAGTGAAATCGGCTCTGCCGGAAGAGATGTTCGAGGCTTGTATCGCGTACACCAGTTCTCCAAGGTCGAGCAGGTAGTCATATGCCGGGCAGATGAAGAGGAAGCCGAACAGCTCTTGCAGGAGATTACCCGCAATGCAGAGGAGCTTCTGGCAATGCTCGAGCTGCCATATCGAGTTGTTGCAGTATGTACGGGTGATATGTCACAAAAAACGTACAAACAATACGATATCGAGACGTGGATGCCAAGCAGGAACAGCTACGGCGAGACGCATTCCTCTTCTAATCTGCTGGACTTCCAGGCGAGAAGATCGAATATCCGCTACAAGGATGCAGAGGGTATGATCAAATATGCTTATACACTCAACAATACCGCTGTGGCATCTCCGAGAATCTTAATTCCACTTTTGGAAGCCCATCAGCAGGAGGATGGCTCCGTTGCTATTCCCGCGGCACTCCAGCCTTATATGAATGGAATAACAGTGATTAAACCGCTTATGAAGGAATGAAGCATTATTTTGACCGCTCGAGGAGAAAATAAATTCAAACTAAAAGGTAAACGGAGGGACAGCTGTGATTGTACGATTTGGGTATGTAGCGATGTCGATGCTGGTGAAGAATGCCTCCCCATCCAAGACGATGACCGCGACGTCTTTTATAAGTCTATCCGACCGGGAAGCAGCGGTACGCAAGCTGGAACGTATTGCCGAGGAGAATTTGGCCAACACGATGCGTCTGCTTCGACATAACCGTGCCTATGAGGTGCATCTTTACCGTTTTTCGTCCAAGCTAGTTCCACTGGTCAGTCATGAGCTGTTAGCAGAATGGAATCCTTTTCCGTTGCTTGAGCCTGCTTTTCGGGATATTGGAGATTATGTAAAAGAGCATGATATGCGTGTCAGCTTCCATCCGGATCACTTCACCGTACTCAGTACACCCAAGGAGGATGTGCTCAGCAGCTCTTATGACGACCTGAAACGGCATGTCCTCATGCTTGATCTGATGGGACTGGATGAACGGGCCAAGTGCAACATTCATATCGGCGGCGCTTATGGGAACAAGGAAGCTGCGATGAACAGATTCGTCACTAATTTTGAACAAATGGATGCCCACATCGGGTCGCATATAACCCTTGAGAATGATGACAAAACTTTTACTGCCGTGGAGACGCTGGGAGTATGCGAACGGCTGAACGTGCCTATGGTGTTGGATGTTCATCATCATCAAGTAAACTCCGGTGGAGATGAGCTTGATATTGAGCTATGGAAGCGGATTGCGCGTACTTGGGAAGGACAAAGGGTGCCGCCCAAAATTCATGTATCCAGTCCCAAAAGTGAAAAGGATCCGCGGGGACACTCAGATTATGTGGAGGAGGAGCCTTTGCTGCGCTTTTTGCGAATGATTCAGGAAGTAACTCCGAATCTGGACGTGATGCTTGAAGCCAAGATGAAGGATGCTGCGCTGCTGCGATTAATGGATAAGCTGCAAAAGCTGGACGATATTCGGCTAGTTGATCAGACAACAATTGAGTTGAAAAACACGAATCCCTCTTGATATATTGAAAAAAATGGGGTACGGTTTAATAGGACTTCTTATGAAGGACTTGGCAGTTTAATTATCGAAGATTTCATGTGGTGGAGAGGGGAAACGAACAGGATGAGTCAATTGTTGACAGGCAAAAATATATTGATTATGGGCGTAGCTAACGATCGGAGCATAGCATGGGCGATCGCGCAATCTTTAGCAGCTCATGGAGCAAGATTAGCTTTCACTTACGAGAATGAGCGTGTAGAAGAACGGGTGCGCAAGCTTGCTGATACGCTGCCGAATTCGCCGCTGGTCCTTCCTTGCAACGTTACAGCAGATCAGGAGATTGAGACATTAGCCTCCGCACTTAAGGAGCACTTCGGTGTCCTGCACGGCTTCGTACATAGCATTGCCTTCGCCAAGGCAGAAGAGCTGGACGGTCTGTATGTCAGCACATCACGCGACGGCTTTGCACTGGCACATGATATCAGTGCTTACTCGCTAGTTGCAGTTGCACAGCGTGTATATCCGCTCATGAGTGAGGGCGGCAGCATTATGGCCATGACTTATCTAGGTGCTGAACGCGCCATGAAGAACTACAACGTCATGGGTGTCGCCAAGGCTGCTCTGGAAGCAAGCATTCGTTACTTGGCTAATGACCTCGGCCAATTCAACATTCGTGTCAATGGCATCTCAGCAGGTCCGATCCGTACACTTGCTGCCAAAGGCATCAAGGACTTCAACTCCATCCTTCGTCAAGTGGAGGAGAAGGCTCCGCTTCGCCGCACAACCGAGACCGCAGAGGTTGGTGACACGGCGATGTTCCTGATGAGCAACCTGTCGCGTGGAATTACAGGGGAAGTCATTTATGTCGACAATGGGTATCATATTGTAGGCGTGTAGGTATACAGTCAGCTAAGGAACATTTGCATAATATTGATACTATCATGAGAGCTATCTTGCATCCGTCTGACATTATGTC
>JARBUQ010000439.1 GCA_029239545.1 Paenibacillus sp. | reverse complement strand
CAACTGCTGTCAAGGGGTTGCAAAATCAATGTTGTCAGGTTAAGGAGTAAACGGGTGAAGGGGAGTGAGTTAGGGTTAAGTCGGCTAGTGGGGTGGTTTCAATTGAGAGAAGAGGGAACGTCCAGATGTCGAAAATTTGTACATCTGCGAGGCAAAAACAGGGGTAGTGAGCCTAAAAAAGCCTCATTGTACTCCAAAACCAGGTTCAGATGTCGAAATGGTATACATCTGAACCTTACAACAGCCTCTTTTAACGCTCTGTGTATAAAATTTCGACATCTGCTTTAGTTAGTTAAAGTGAATGTGGTGGGGGATATTTCACTTAACCTGACACATTCGGGCCTAAACGGAACAAACCCACCCTTGTCCTAGTCTATAGCTTGACCAGCGTTCTCCCCCGGGAAAGTCCCTGCAGAACTAACGCCACTTGATCCGGGATTTGTTCTAATGAAATTTCCGTACACATCGAATCCAGGGCAGCAGGCTTGAACTCGGAAGCCAGGCGCTCCCATACTCGCACCCTTGTTTCCATCGGTGTGAACACCGAGTCAATTCCAATCAGTCTGACTCCTCGCAATATAAAAGGAAATATACTGCTCGTCCAATCGATGCCTCCTGTCAAGCCGCTGACTGCAACGGCTCCCGCATACTTGGTCGAGCTCAGGATGGCGCCGAGTGCTTTGCCGCCTACGCAGTCAATAGCTCCCGCCCATATTTGCTTATCCAGGGAACGCGGCTGTTCAGGGATCAGCTCGTCTCTGAGAATGACACGGGAAGCTCCTAATTCATATAGATACGATTCATATTCCAGCTTCCCTGTGCTGGCCGTCACCTCGTAGCCCAGCTTGGACAAAATCGCGATGGAGATACTGCCGACTCCACCAGTCGAGCCCGTAACTAGTACAGGTCCTCGCTCCGGAAGAACGCCGCACTGCTGCAGCTCATGGACAGACAAAGCTGCCGTGAAGCCCGCTGTCCCTAAGATCATCGATTCTTTTAGCGACAGGTCCTTCGGTAATTTCACCGCCCAGTTAGCCGATACCCACGCGTATTCGCTGAATCCCCCATAATGGCTGACACCAAGCTCGAAGCCCGTCACCAATATCTCGTCCCCTTCCCGAAAGCGCTTGTCCTTACTTCGGACCACAACTCCAGAGAGATCAATCCCGGGAATAAAAGGAATCTGCTTCACAATATTACCATTAGGAACGCAGGCCAAGGCATCCTTGTAATTCACACTGGAATACGCTACGCGGATAAGCAAATCATTTTCTTTCAAATCGCTTAATTGCATCTCTCGCTTGCCAATCTTAGCTTCCCCATTAACCTTGTCCAATACCAGCGCCTGAAATGACTCCATATCCAATTCCTCCCGCCGTTCATTCCTGCTACTACTTACTTGTTGTTATAGTTACTTCCTGCCGTAATCCGCTTTGATCTCTCCCCAGCTCTTCGTCTGCCACTTCACCAATGGATTCTTATAACTGTTCATCTTCAGCCAATTCTCCGCCCGGTCAACAAGATCCCAGATTTCCTTCATCGTATGGTCGCGTACCAGAGTAGAAGATACGTGCTTTTGCTTGACCCACTTGAGCGCATTCTCGGAATCACTGTATACGGTCTTAGTACTGTTCTGCTGCTTCAAGTAAGCTAAAGCGTGTACGATAGCGAGAAATTCTCCCAGATTGTTCGTTCCCTTTGAGATCGGACCTACAGAGAACAACACCTCTCCTGTTCTTGTATCCACTCCCTTATATTCCACAGGTCCTGGGTTTCCGCTCGTCCCTACGTCTACGGAAACACTGTCGTACTCTATGTCATCCTTGCTGTATGTATGCTCTTTCTTCGAACCGCCGAATCTGGACCGAACATCTGCTTTGGCAGCTCCTGCCCCTGTTCCCCAATTCCCCTTCCAGCCTGCCTTGTACGCAGTTTCTGCTTCCAGCAGAGACTCATAGGATTTGAACTTCGCATCATCAAACTTCTCCACTTGCTTCTGACAATCGGGCCAGCTCGTGTAGACACCCGGCTTCTTACCGACCCAGACCACATAATATTTCTGTTTCGCCATACCCGGTTGATCCTCTCCATCCTTGGTTTAACATGGATTCCGGAAAATAACCGCATTCGGAATTCATATTAGACTCTCTTTGCTATTAGAATACCAGATTTGAAGCAGAATGAGAAAAACCTAAAATCGGATGCTGCCAACAGCGATAAATCGCTTGATTTATTTTGCGATTGCACTTATCCTTCTCTTCAATACCAGTAAAGTTTTGTTGCTGCTGGAGAAGCTGTGTGCCGGAAATCAAGGTGGGGCTGTCCATTCACGAAGAACGAAAATGGCCTACGATGCGGAGGTAGAAAGAGTTGGAGCAACAGGATATGGAATTGGACAAAAATAATGTGGTGTGGGATTCACCAGGAAGCAATGCCAGCGGATCGATGCCCATCGGCAATGGAGATATCGGATTGAACGTGTGGGTGGAGGAGAACGGGGACCTCCTGTTCTACCTGAGCAAGAACGACAGTTGGAGCGAGAATATGCGGCTGCTTAAGCTCGGGCGCATCCGCATAAGCCTCTCGTCCCATCCATTCCGCCAAGGTCAACCCTTCCTGCAATCGCTGCTGCTGCGCGAAGGCTGCATTGTAATTGAAGCTGGCGAAGCATCGGAGCGCGTGCTCATCCGCATCTGGGTAGATGCAAACCGGCCTGTTGTAAGGGTAGAGATCCAAGGGAACCATGAGTTCGTGGTCCGCACCGAGCTTGAAATGTGGAGGAACCGAGAACGTGTTCTGGAGGGGATCGAGAAACACGGAGCGAATATGACACCCGAGCCGCGGATTGAATATCCCGACACTCTTATGCCCGATGCCGGAGATCGGATTGTCTGGTATCACCGCAACCGCACCTCCTTCTGGCATAGCGAGATTCAGGGTCAGGGCCTTCCGGAAGCCTATGCGAAAGAGCACAAGGACCCGCTGCTCGGCCTAACCTTCGGAGCTATTATCAAAGGGGACGGCTTCCTGTCGGCTTCCGATGCAGTGCTGCAATCGGAAGCTCCCGCAGCCAGACATCTGCTTTCGATCTATCCGCACACCGCGTTGACCGATACGGCGGAAGACTGGCTGCGTGAGGCTGAAGAGAAAGCGATGCTTGCTGATGAAACCGGATTAAGCACGGCCTATGAGGCACATATGGGCTGGTGGCGGCAATTCTGGAACCGCAGCTGGATCTACGTCCATGCGGGCAGTCCGACAACGGATGAAGAATCGAGTGCGGATGGCGGGACTGGGGCGGAAGCAGCGGCAGTTACACAGGGCTACACGCTGCAGCGGTTTATGAATGCATGCGGCGGACGCGGCACTTTTCCGATCAAGTTCAACGGGTCGATCTTCACCTTCAGCGGATTGATCCTGAACGAGCAGGAGCTTGCCCAGATGCCGCCGACCCTGTCCGAAGGGCCGTTCGATGCCGACTTTCGGATGTGGGGCGGATTTTACTGGTACCAGAATACCCGACTTGTCTATGCCAGCATGCTGAAGTCCGGCGATACCGATCTAATGCAGCCTTTTATCCGCATGTACGGGGATGCACTGGCTCTTGTGAAGCAGGTCATTCAGATCGGCAACGGTTACGAAGGGGCAGCGACCTTCGCCGAAGTCATGCCGTTCTGGGGAAAATCCCTTGGCCGCATTGACCGTGATGCTGAACCTTATTACGGGAAATTCATCTATTTTCAGATCATTGAGCTCGCCTGCCTGTTGCTTGATTATTATGACTACACATGTGATGATGCTTTCCTTCATGAACGTGCGCTTCCGATTGCGGAAGCGGGACTGCGGTTCTATGATCTGCATTTCAGCCGGGATGGGAACGGCAAGCTGAATATAGAGCCTGCGGATGCCAATGAGACGTACTGGAAAACTCGGAATCCCAGTCCGGATATCGCAGGTCTGAGTATGCTGTTGAGCCGGCTCCTCGCACTTCCATCAGACGCGTTAACGGTTCGGCAACGCGAGGATTGGACCCGGTTGCTGGACGAATTGCCGGAGCTTCCCAAGGGAGAGCGCGAGGGCTTGCAGACGCTGCTGCCCGCCCAACAGTACGGTGAGCCGCGCAATCATGAGAATCCCGAGCTGTATGCGGTCTATCCCTTCCGCATGTTCGGCATCGGCAGGCCGGAGCTGGAATTGGCCCGCGATACGTTTCGGACCAGACGTGTCCAAAAAACCGGTGGCTGGTTTCAGGACGCTGTGCAAGCGGCATGCCTGGGAGATACGGAAACGGCGAAGACCTGTGTCGTCTCTAACTTCAGCAACCGGTTCAGCGGCAGCCGGTTTCCCGCATTCTGGGGACC
>JARBUQ010000019.1 GCA_029239545.1 Paenibacillus sp. | reverse complement strand
ACGGTTGTCTCATACCGTTCATGCTCACCCTCTGAGAGCGGCATGCTGTGCAAATACGGAGCGAGCTCGTCAAGGATGCTGTCATCTTCCGTATGCTCCAGGTATCTGACTACAGCGTAAGGAAGCCACAACAAGTCGTCCGAGAATCGTGTCCGGATGCCCCGGTTTGTTTCTTCATGCCACCAATGCTGAACATCTCCCTCTTCATATTGATGAGCCGCATGAAGCAGGATTTGTGCCCGTGTTAGATCGGGTCGGCTGTGGAGCAGCGCCAAAGAATCCTGGAGCTGATCCCGGAAGCCGTATGCGCCGCCAGCCTGATAAAATGCAGTACGAGCCCACATCCGGCATGACAGCGTCTGATAAAGCAACCAATTGTTCAGCAGAACGTCCATCTCCGTACTAGGAGTGGACACCGTAATGCCACCCAGCACCCCATCCCAAAAATGGATCACCTGGTCATATTCCTGCTCGCAAACATCAGATCCCCGGTACTTCTGTGCAAGCTGGACGGAAGCTTCCTCGGAATGATCACAACCAAGCAGGATGTAAAGGGATTGTTCCGCATGCGGCTGTAACACAAGCTGGCTCTGTACCGCGCCGCAGGAATTATACAAAGGCCCGGTAGTTCCAGACAGCTGTTGTCGAGCCATTGCGGCAGGCTTCTCATAATTACCGTTGCGTCCCAAAAATTCTTCCCGATCCCCGGTCCATGTTTGCGCATACGACGGAACCGTCCCTGTACTCCTACCCTGTTCGCCTTGTCCGATCTGTTCGCCTTGTCTGCCTTGCCCGCCCTGTTCGACCTGCTCGCCCCGTACAACCTGTCTAGGCTCCCCGTCTTGACCACCAACGCCTGCACCCGCCAACGCCTCTATCTGCGGATACATCGCGAGGAATGCTGTTGCATCACGAAAATCCTCCTGATACGTATTCCTCGCTAACAGCACATCCTCGCCTTCATCCCAATGGGTAACAACAAAAGATGCATTATGCTCCCGCCGCACCCCCAGCACCCATTCTGCATAATAGGTAACCGATAATCTCCGCACCTCAGAAGTTGTATTGTGCAGACGCAGCTTAATTACTTTGACGGGATCACCGAGTGGAACGAATACCGTCATCTCCTGCTGCAGCCCATGGCTTTCAAACTGAAAACGAGTGTACCCTCTGCCATGTGAAACCTTGTAAGCCGCTCCATCCTGATTGCGTGCCGGTGGAATCGTCCAATATTCTCCGCTGTCTTCATCCCGTACATAACAAATCTCTCCAGGCATATCGAGCGAGGGATCGTTTGACCAAGGCGTTATTTTACATTCACGACTGTTCCTCCACCATGTATAACCCGTGTACAGCTCAGACACAAGACAGCCAAACTTCGGATTGGCAATCACATTGATCCATGGTGCCGGCAGATGATTGCCGTTCTTGAGAATAATGTGATATTCGCGTCCATCCTGAGAGAAGCCTCCCCAGCCGTTGAAAAACAGGTAATCTGAAGATTCCGGGGACACGGGTTGAATGAATCGATTCACTGGCTCCTGAACAAAGAGCGGCTCGAGCAGGAGGGGCTTGGGTAGTGTAATTTTTAGCTGCGCCCTCAAGCTTGGGCCATTTGCACGAAGTACAATATGGGATACAGCGTATATCAACGCCAGTTCCTTGGCAGCTGCCTGACTTACAGGCAAGACATATACTCCTGCCTGTCCTGTCCCGCTTCGTCCAATGTTTTGTTCGATCAAACGTCTCAAAGCTTCCTGCAGATCCTGGGAATACCCCCCGCTCGATTCGTTCATAAACACAAGATCAATGTTCAAGCCATTGCGGCGCAAATACTCATGTCCAAGCAAAATCTTGTGGGCAAAAGGCAAATTCACTATATCTGCTATTCTGACAAGCACAACAGGCCGATCACCAGAAATTCCATGCGCCCATAGTCCTCGTTGTCCCATCTCATTCATAGCAATACTGTTCTTACGATCCTCTCTCAGCGGTGATGCGTATAGAGCTCTACCTGCTAATTGTTGAAAAACACCAGCCTCTTCTGCAGTGATATGCGAATGCATCAGCTCGATCTGGCTGCGGGTCCAGGAAAGCTGAAAAGCTCTCTCCACCTGGTGCTCCTCAGTCAGCTGGAGAACCATATCGATTGCCTGTTCTCTTGTCTCGGCAACACCTGTAACAGCAAACAGCTGCAGCACTTCGCCAGGTCCTATTGAGATGCGCCTCCGCATTATAAACGCAGGGTCCGCTACTGCACCTACCGTTCCTTTTAGTCGGGAGACAAGCTCCTTGGGCTCAGCCAACGAATATCCGCGACCTATGAACCGGGAACGATCTGTTTCATATTCTGCCTGTCCAAGAGCCAGCCCACTCGCTGCTAACGTATGAAAAGCCCAAAGCGCTTTCTCACCTTCATTGCGAGGGCGCCTGCGGGCAAGCAAGCATTCGGAGCCCGGCTCATATTCAGTCTCCACGAACAGCTTGCTGAAAGCAGGATGAGCTTCGTCTGCCTCTGGAGCAGACAATACAAGCTCCAAAAAGGTTGTCACCTCGATGATCCTGGCTTCGCTTCCCGTGTTGGAGAGCGTCAAGCGGCGAATCTCCGCATTCAACTCAGGAGAAACCCCGACTTCAAGCGTAGTTATCATCTCCTCATTCACCTTCATGAAGGTGGTGCGCTCCAACGCGAACTGGACTTTCTGTTCCACAGAAGGAATCTGACACGGTTGAAACGAAGGCGACCAGGTCTGGTTGCGTGTAACATCACGAATGTACATAAAGCTGCCCCATGGATCAAGCACTGGATCCTCCCGCCAACGGGTAACGGCCATACCCTTGTATCGGATGAACCCGCCCCCGCTATTCGTGATCACTGTAGTAAGTGAGCCATTGGAATGCAGAGACAGCTCCGGGGTTGGTGTATCGGCCGAGTCAAATTCCCTTAAAGACGCTATTTGAGCCGCTTTCGGTGCGGATGTTCTTCTCGTCTCAGACACGAGTTGATGACTGATGGAGGCCTTCTTCGGAATTCGTTCCTTTAATAACAATTCAGCAGCTTGCACACGTTTGTCCTGATGGAAGTAATCATACATTTTATCCGGCAGCAGCATGTTGGCAATTGTTAGTAAACTCATTCCCTGATGATGAGCCATGAAGCTGCGAATAACAACACAGGATTGGCCTTCGGGCATTCTGGAGCTTGTGCAGTCAATCGCCTCATAGAACCCGTATTGTCCGCGTGCTCCGAGCTTCTCCATTTCATGCAAATCGTGCAATCCTTCACGCAAAGCGAACGGCAGCGCCATGACAGTCGCATACGGCGCCAAGACCAGATCCTTCTCAAGCCCGCGCTTAAACCCTAAGCCAGGAACGCCAAAAGCTCTGTATTGATAGTTCATTTGATAATCAAAGGCGTAGTAGCCGGATTCTGATATGCCAAAAGGCACACCCCGCTCACGGGCATATTGAATCTGCTGCTTGACAACCCCTCTGTACGTGCTGTCCCAGAGTGTGTTCGGATAGGTGCGCATGAGCAGCCATGGCATCATATACTCGAACATAGTACCTGACCATGAGATCAATGTGATATGTTCCCCATACTTGCGCGTTGTCCGACCGAGTGCCATCCAGTGCGACACCGAGATTTGCCCGAGTGCAATCGCTATGAAGCTGGTCTGTCTTGCCTCTGAGGCGAGCAGATCATAAAGAATCGTATCCTTTAGACCTGTATCAGCATGGTAGCCCAATACAAACAATTTGGCTTTATGATCATACAGCGAGCGAAAATCAGTCCCTGTGATCAAGGCTTCGAGCCGGGTAATCAAATTGTCCCCGCGTTCCCGTATATCGGCTGTTACCTTGTTCCGGTCTGTCGCCTCTCTCTTGAGCCTGGTCGCCAACCCCTGTTTGACTGTCATCAAGCTGGCTACGAAGTTCCCCGAATCGACGGTAGACACATACATGGGAAACAGCGGCGCAAGCGTCGTTGTATCGTACCAGTTGTAGAGATGTCCGTGCCACTTCTCCATACGTTCTATGGTATCAATCGTTTGCCCCAGGCGTCCCACAAGCTCCGATGTTGTAATGAAATCAAAATCGCGGGCAGCTAAACAAGCTGTGAGCAAAAATCCTATATTGGTTGGGGAAGTACGATGCGCCACTCCATTAGGAGGTTCGATCTGGACATTATCCGGCGGCAGCCAATGATCCGCAGCCCCTACAAAATCGTCATAAAATCCCCAAATCTGTTTAGCCAGCGTGCGCAAATCTTCTTTTTCTGTCTGAGTGAGAGACTCCTCTTCCTGAATGACCGGCTGATCCAGCCACCGGACTGCGAAGGGAGCCAGAGCCCATAGGAGGCTTAATGAAAGTCCAATAGATCGTAATACCAGATCAGTCTGCATCCAAGCCGCCCAGGCAAAAACAAGGATCAATACGTAACCGCCGCGCACTCCTAGCAGCGCCGGATGGCGACTGCTCACAATGCTGCGTTCCGTATGAAAGGAGCTCGTCCACTCAAGCAAACGGCGTTTGCTGATGAAGAGACGATACAGACTTTTGGCTATCGCATCAAGCAGCAAAGCACTCTGGAACGGAAGGGTCCAGCCATTCACAATGACATACAAAAAGGTGCTTATCATCCCTCGCGGGTGCCTCAGCGTTCGATGCGGGATCATGAGCTGCCTGATCACAGGAAGCAGCATCGTGATCAGGAAGATCACTAACCAGCGCCAGGAGGACCCGGGAAGTACCGTCAATCCGAGCGTCAAAAGCGCGAAGCTCATGAATGGGAGTAGACTTCGGCGCAGGTTGTCTATGATCTGCCAGCGTGTAATAGCTGACAGATCAACAGGCATGAGCTTACTCCGGCGATCACAAACACGAGGGAATAACCAGCACACGAGCTGCCAATCTCCCCGAACCCAGCGATGCAGTCGTTTCTGGTGAACACTGAAGGAAGTAGGATGATCATCGATCAGCTCTATATCCGACAGCAGACCCGCGCGCAAAAAACCTCCTTCGAGCAAATCATGACTAAGCACCTGATTGTCAGGAACCCGCTCACATAACAGCTCAGCAAACACATCTACATCGAATATGCCTTTTCCCGTAAAAATCCCCGTTTGCAGGGCGTCCTGATAAGGATCTGAGACAGCAAACGCATAGGGATCAAAGCCTGTTTCCGAAGACAAATGGGCAAGCCGCGAGCGCAAGGCTGATTCGTGGCTGATCCCAATCCTCGGCTGCAGAACACCGTAACCTTCGACAACCCGGGTTCTCGAAGCATTCAGACGCGGTCGATTATACGGCAGGTGCATAGTGCCAATCATCCGCTGTGCACTTCCAAGCGGCAGCTGGGTGTCCGCATCTAACGTGATGATATAGCGGATGCTCGACAATACTCCCGTGTCACCCGATATGAAGTTGAAGCTGGTATCGCTGCTTCCCCTCAATAATTCCACGAATTCCACGAGTTTGCCCCGCTTGCGCTCCCAACCCATGAATGCTCCTTCACAGCTATTCCACTGTCTGGAGCGCTGAAAGAAATGAAAGGTCGTTCCGCCAGGCGAAGCATACAATGCATTGAGTGCCGCGATTCTTTCCTGTGCAAACAGGCACAATGCTTCATCTTCTGGAAGCACCTGCTCCTGGGCATCAGAGAAATCTCCCAACAGGGCGAAGTGAATGTTGGCATCCCGATTGGCCAAATAATGCAGCTCCAATCGATCCGCCAGTTCCTGCACTTCTTCTCGTGTTGACCAAATAACAGGAATCACGACCATCGTGGCTGCTTCACGCGGCACTCCATTCGAATAGTCGTAGCGCATTAACGGCCTCGGGCGTACTCCGCATTCGATCAGCAAGTGAAGCATCGTGATAACCCACTCACTTACGGGAATCGCGAGTACAAGCAGAACAAATATCCAAGATACTGAAGTAAACGTGCTTCCCGCATGAAGCCACAACGCAGAACCAATAAGAAACAGAGCGAACAGCACAGTTAACAGCCCGAAATAAACGCCAGCGGCGCGTTGCCTTATACGAGGTCCCAGCAATCCTTTGGGTTCGCTGCACATTCGCAGAGTTTCATTCAGTTTCTTAATTCCTGCCGGCTCTAACAAATAGTAGGCAACAAAGGTCTCCCTCGGAAGCTCATCCGCTCTGACAGGCAGCGATAAAGTCGGAGCCCCGTTGTTCCTTTCAATGACTGCTGCTTTCCCCAATCGCTCCACTGCCTCGTTCGCAAGAGCAGTACACTTTTCCGCGATCAGATTCTCCGGCACACGCATCCGGCTCGCCATTCTCTCCACACGCTTAAGGATCGCGTCCCGGCTGTTAGAATCCAGTTGGCCATACACGCAAGTGCTTTCCTGCTGCAGGGTCTGATCCACCAGACAGATGTGCTCGAACAGATCATTCCACTCTATGCGTTCATGGCTGCGTAAGCTGGTAATGAGGTTTCCTGCCGTTATTTGATAGGCTGCCTGAAGCTGATGCTCGTAGGTTACGATCCGATCCAGATCCTCAGACCCGTTCTCAAACTTGCACATCAACCATTCGCTAACGGATGAAGCATCATCCGCCTTTTCTCTCAGTTGACTGAGTAAATGAACAACCCACGGACCTGACAGGGGAATCGTCTGACCGGAAGCTTCCAATTCCTTATTGATTACTTCCGGACTTAGCTTGGCCGATTCGATCCGCTCAAGAAATTGTTCAACCTGAAGGCAAACCTCTCGACGCTCACGAACGAGGGACATAACTTCGGCAAGCTTGCGAATCAAGGTCATCCGCAGCATAAGCGGGATGGACCATATCTCCGCCAGTGTTAATATGGATATTTCTTGATAGGCATGGATATAGGTTTCGAAGGTTTCCTTGCTCCAGACACCGTCGACCTGATCAATAAATTGCTTACAAATAGATTGAATCCGTAAAAGACCCTGCTTACGTAAGCTCGGCAAATGATTCAGAGAACGGTTGGATCCATATTTTCTTACAGCTAATACCTGCTCCTCAATAAATTCAGCATTATCGAGCAGCCATTCCTCAGCTGGCTGAGCGCATCCTGTCTGGCTGCTAAGCAGAGTGAGAACAAAGGCTCGCAAGCTCTCGATATCTGCATCGAAAGCTTGCCATAGACGTCTCGGTGAGGTTGTTTCCGCACTTGAATGATGCTGCAAGGCCAGCTCTCTCGCTTGTTGACGAAGTTTCTCCGTATAATAAACCATTGGCCCTCCGATGAATAAGTAGTGAAAAGAAGTTGACTATCCACGAAGTTCAGTCGTTCTAAGCAACGAATAACCGGAACAATCAAATCATTTCCAAAAATGAACGATTTTATGAATCGTTTATTCATCGAGCAGCACTTTGCCATATTGGCAGTGTCACTACAAATGCAAAAACAGAATAACCTGACCGATTTCCAACGGTCAGGTTATTCTCAATGTTCAGATAAAAGTTAGTATAGCTTATTCCATTCAAGCAAAGTTACACTATGCGACGGGAGGAAGCAGCTTATCGTTTCCTGTCCTGCGGTAACGACACGTGTCTCCCGGAGGTCGAGTCTGTGATCATCGTCCACTGTAAAGATGCGGAGCTCTACGGAGCCTTCAAGTCCATCGAAGGCAATTGTGTGCAGGCGGGCATTGCCGCCATAGCTGGTGATCAGGGCGGCACCTCCGCTGTCTTCGTTCAAACCAGCCAGGCAAACGACATTGGACGCTTTCTCCTCCACGATCGTATGAACCCGCGCGGAATGCCGCGTCATCCGCTGGAACGCCTTGAACGTGTAATAGGTTTTCTGCGGAACACCATGATAATCGAAGAGACCGCAGAATAGGGCAGTAGGCTGGCCGTCATAATAATTGGCGGCATCAACCGGACAATCCTGCAGCAAGGTCAACACCGTTGCGGTATAAGCAGCTCCCACTGCATTTTTTTGCCGATCGAAATTGCTCTTGCGCACATATTCATTGCCTCTCTCCCAAATCTTCGTGAAGTCGGACTCCAGGTAATTCCATTCGTTCAAATGGCTCTCTGCAGTCAAATACCCGTGTCTGTCCAGCTCGGAACGAACATGATGAGCATGCTCTACAATTTTGTAAGGATCCGCAGTATACGTATGCCAAGTGAAAAAATCTATCGGCAAGCTTCGCTCTTGGCAATAAGCCAGAAAATCTGTCAGGAACGGAAGCTTCGGCCTGGCCGCAGCATACCCGCCTACCTTCAGCTTCGGATTGTAAGCTTTGATTGCGGTTACGGTCGCTTCGTACAGTTCGAATAACTGAAGAGGCGTGCCGGACCACATCCGTTCATCGAGATCCGGCTCGTTCCACACCTCCCAGTAGTGCAGCTCATAGTGGAAGCCGTCAGCCCAGCCCTCATTGTAATGGCGAATAATATTTACACATATTTGAGTCCATTTCTCATAATTTTCCGGAGGATGCACATAATATTTTTTCTTCGTATGCTCGATGCTCTCCCCAAGGCGGTATACGATCTTGGCCCCCGTATCCAGAATCGTCCGAAGATACTCATCCGTGCGTAAGAAGTCATAATTGGCAGGGTCTGCCGGGTCCTTGCTAAAATCAGGGAAAATCGTATGAATGTCTACCTCCCAGGCATGAGGCCAATTCGGATCATGAATCCGAACGAGCGGAATTTCCGCCTTCCGAAAATAATCAGACACGTCTATTAAAGAACCATAACAAACCGGTCCGTTATTTACACCATGAAGCGCTTTGATAGTCCCATCTGGTTCATTAAGCTTAATCCGTATATCCGTCATTAGCGAATAACCTCCCATGAATAATTGGAATCCGTCACCCTTTAATCCCCGCATGATTATCGCGGAATTCCTGCGGTGTCATGGCGAATTCCTTTTTGAATACTTTGATAAAGTAGGGCGTGTTCAAATAACCAACCTCTGTTGTAATTTCATAAATTCTAAGGTCGCCGCTCTTGAGCAAATGTACAGCCTTCTCCATTCTCACCCGATGCAAATAATCCTTGATCCCTTCCTTCGTCTCAAGCTTGAATACTTTGGATAAATATACAGGGTGCAGGTTCACTTGATCAGCAAGAATGTGAAGAGATACGTCTTCTGCGAGATGGGCATGAATGTAATCCTTGACCTGGCTCACTACAAAGGCCCGTGAATGGCGGATTTCTTCGGTATTCCCGCTAGCCAGTCTTCGACATAGCCCCAGCGACCACTCCTTCATCTGTTTGACAGAGAGCAGGCTTCGCAGTTCAGGAATACCTTCTGTCTCTCCTATTCGCTCGAACAATTGAGCTAAAGTTTCCCCATTGATGTGTGCGTATCTATAACAGGCCGATGCCAGAGTATGATACATCTCGGCCAAAAGCTCCGGTGAATCATTCCAGACATGGTCCAGCTCATCCGACACCAACTCAAGCTTATGACTCGCTTCCTCCCACCTGCCTGCCTCGAATAAATGGATAATAGAAGGAGGCTCATGCAAAGCTTTTAATGTCGGAACATCCTGCTGCTCGACAGGATCATTAACGGTCATGAGCAGGCCAACATCTTTGCCGATGCGACGACGCATTGTTTTGACAGCCGCCTGGTAACCCATCGTTAATTGCTCAGGAAAGTGGAGCCAGTTGCCAATCACTACTGAAATATCACCTTGGAGGAAGCGCAGAACATTATACTGGAGCTGACTGCATAAGCGCGGCAGAAGGTCGCTGGCCTTATCATCAGCCGTTGTGTCCTTCACCATCAAAGTTAATACCAGATAATCATGACGATCCCGGCAGGACCACACTAGGAAATACAGGCCAAGTGTTTCTTCGGCCATATTCAAGATGGAATACTCCATCAGCAGACGGTCGCGACGGTTGTAACGGGAGAATTGGCCTTCTAAGCGGATCAATACCGGGATGATCGAATCCCCAACGGAAAAAGGAACATCGATAAGCGGCAAGCTGTCCTCCGAATCCATTCGGCCACCATCCAGCAGATTAGCCAGGTACTCCGCCTTCAGTGCCGGCTGATGCTCCCTGAGCAGCTGCGCCGTTCGCTGGTAGGAGGCCACTTCCTCCCATGCCACCTTCAGCTTGTGAGTCACCTTCCTAATCGATTCCGTCAAACTCTCATCACTGACAGGCTTCAACAAATAATCGGAGGCATCGAGCTGAAGCGCCCGCTTCGCATAGTCGAACTCCGCATACCCTGTCAGCAGAATAACCTCGGTCTGTTTGGACAATCTGCGTATTTGTTCAATGAGCTGAATACCATCCATGCCGGGCATCCGGATATCCGTGATCACTATATCAATGACATGACGCTTGATCAGCTCGAGTGCTTCGTGTCCCGAATAAGCGCATAGCACTTCCTCGATGTCATATTCCGACCACGGGAATGTATGAGCGATCGCATCCACAACCGAAGGCTCGTCATCCACGATTAATAGTTGAAACATCCGAATCCTCCTCCCCTGTTCGCATGACAATCGTAACCCGCACGCCGCCATTCGTTCCTTGTGCGAAGAATATACCTGAGCCTTTGCCGTACGTCAGCTTAACCCGCTGATTCACGTTCCATAGACCGAAGCTGAACCCGTTCTCTCGCTCATTCTCATTATGATTCACCGCTGTCTGTATAAGTGCGAGCTGCTCCATGTCCATTCCCAAGCCGTTATCCTCCACATAGATGCGATATTCTCCCTCTTCTGCTTCCCCGACAATGCGCACATGCCCTTTACCAGCCTGCGGCTCAATCCCATGTAAAACTGCATTCTCCACTAACGGCTGCAATAAAAGACGAGGAATGCTCAAGCTCTTCATCTCTTCAGGCACATCGATTGTATAAGTAATCCTGCGCATGCGCAGATTCTGAATTTCGAGATAATTGACGATAACAGATAACTCCTCGGCCAACGCTGCGGTCTGGTTCCCGAGCCTTGTCGTGTAGCGGAAATATTCACCAAGGTTCAGTGACATGGCTACAACTGCATCCTCGTCGCCCATTCGCGCCATGTTTTTAATGTAGAACAAGCAATTGTACAGAAAATGCGGGTTGATCTGGGACTGCAGCTGCTTCAGGACCGCTTCACGGGAACGAAGCTGCTCGACGACTACTTTTCCCAACAAATCCTCGATCTGCTCTGTCATATCGTTAAAACGATCGAACAAATAAGCAAATTCGGTCCCTCCATTCAGCTTCACTCTCGAAGCATAGTCCCCGCGTTTGATTTTCTGAACATGACGGATCAAGGCCAGAATCGGAACCTGTACATTACGGTACAGCATATAAGAGGCGAACAGGCTGAGCAGGAGCAGAAGAATCGTTGAGCCATAGAACAAATTGCGCGTTTTCGTTACCGGAGACAGAATATCTTCCATAGGAACAGAATCGACCAAATACCAGCCCAGGCTTTCCAGCTCAATGTAACTAGCGAGCGACTGTCTGCCATTCATTGCCACCTCGAAATGGGTTTTGGCCGACTCCATTTGCTGTTTATTCAACTCCTGGATTAAATCCTCGGAGCTCGTTTGGTTCAATGTTCGATTGGCAATAATTCCATACTGGGGATGATAAATAAACGGATCGCCTTGGCCGTCAACCTTGTATTGGTCGAGCATATCTTGCAAGTAATAAGGTAAAAAAGTCGTTTTAACGATCAGCTTGGCGGAAGACGGATTCTCATAAGCGGTAATCGGATGGACCGAGTACCAGACAAACTCAGGTTTTGTTACCTTGCCGCTTGTGCCCGTCGAATAATGCCAGCCCTTCGCAATTTCTCTCACCAAATTTGCATCATTGAAATCAAAGGTAGAATTAGAAGTAGAAACCGTTTCCTTAGTCAAACGGGAATATACCGTAATATCCGTCATCCAGCCGCTGATTCCCGATTGCAGCGTAATATTGTCCAGAATCATTCGCAGCAGTCTCTGCCGATCAAAGCTTGAGCCCGATTGATACTGGAATTCCAGCTCACGCACAGCAGCATCATTGGACATGGCGATAGAATTGATTGAGATTTGCTCAATTTTCTCCTCCATCTGTTGATGAAGAAACCGCAGCTGATTCAAGTTGTTCTTCTTCATTTCCTCTTCGATCACCACAACTGCCGTTTGATTCGATATGGCGAATAACAAAACAACAGGAACAAGCACGCCCATAATCATGATGACAATTTTGGTGAAAATAGTTGCCTTTCTATCCATCCGCACTCACCTTTCCCTAACGTCTGACAACCGGATGCCCTGGCAGCTCCTCCGTTAGGGGCTCTGATCCTGCTTGTTAGTAAGAAGAGGGCCTCTCGTATTGACGAAGTCCCTCCAGCCGTTTAGGTTATTTTTTGGTAACGCTCTTGTACCATTCATTCACTTCTTTGGTAATCGTATCGCCGCCTTGAGCTTTCCAATCCGCAACGAACTTGTCGTAAGCCTCAATCGGCTCATTTCCGAAAACAATTTTGCTGAAAACTTCCATCTCAAGCTTGTTCAAATAATCGCCCTTATCCGTCATCGTAGTCGTAGATCCACCCGTAAAAGCATTCATCACTCGATTAGCCCGTTGATCCCAAACATTGTTCGATGACTTGATCTCAATAGGCGGAGCAAGCTGAGACCAATACTGCTCGTAAGGTGTTCCAGGCTTGCCGTTCTTTGCCAAGTTGACGAGCGCCTGAATGTTCTGCGATGGTATTCTTGGTCCTTGCTGCATCAGGAGGCTGTAGAAGAACACGCGAACTCCGCCGCCAGGAATTTTGGTCAAATCTGTTGTCACCTTGCCATCCACAACATCCCAATCGTAACCTTTGGCCCAACCATTCTCAAACTCAGTGCCTGCTTTCGGATCAGCCATGTTGTCGAACAGGAAATTGCCGTATGTGAAAAAAGCTTCCGGGTTCTTCATTTCTTTGTTAATAAAGATCGCGCCTGCGTAAGGATGTGTTGTGAAATGCATGCTTTTGCCGTTTGCTCCTACAGGAAGCTTGTAAGTTCCAAGCTCCGCCTTCGGATTGTTTTTGGTCAAGTCGCCCATAGGCCACGCCTCGGACCAATAAGGACCAGTGAAGCTTCCTGCCCGACCTGCGGATACGTAGGAGCCTGCCTTGGCTTCATCCCACACAGGAGCTTCCATAGGGATATAACCTTTGGCCACCCAGCTCTTCAGCTTGGCTAATCCTTCCTTAATCCCCGGCTGCACCGAGCCGTATACTAGACTCCCGTCGGCGCTCTTCAACCAGCTTCCTGGTATCGCACCGTAGGCTCCGAACAGCCAACTTACACCAAAGTGATTGCCGTACGATTTCTTAAAGCCGACAGAGAGGCCGTATGTGTTTTTTTGCCCGTCTCCATCCGGATCCTGGTTCGTGAAGGCATCAAGTACTTTCTCATAATCGTCGATCGTTTTTGGCTGCTGCAGGTTAAGCTTCTTCATCCAATCTTCCCGTACCCACATAACCGGATCATTGTTGTAATCATACTCAAGTGCGGGTATTCCGTAACGCTTGCCTTCTCTGGAAAATTCATACCATACTGTCGGATCTTCATTCATCGCTTTTTTCCAAGTGTCACTGGCATATTTGTCGAACAAGGGGCCTGCTTCCTGAAAGCGGCCCGACTCGATTAACAGTCTTGCCATATCTCCTGTAGCATGTACGATATCCGGCATCGCTTCATTGGCGGACAGCGCAAGCTTCAGCTTCGTATCATAAGCGCTGTTCGTATTCACTACAGACCATAAGCTCTTAATCTCGATCCCAAGCTTCTCCTTCGCCCAACGAGTATGCACGTTGTCCTCGATCGTCTCGCCATTCTTGAAGGTGGCTGCACTTGGAACCCCTCTTACCGTTGTAATTGTAATTGGCGGATCGAATTTCCCGTTCACTATGCTTGGTGCGGGTGTTGCAGTTTGCTTTCCATTGCCCTCTGACGAACAGCCAATCGATGTGCCGGCTAATGCGACGGTTAGGGTCGCTACCAGAAGTTGTTTCATTTTTACACGCACATGCTTTCCCCCTGAACTTGTATTGTTGACTTACAATCAAATCGTATAGGATTCATTTGCCCAGGGAAATAACACATTGTTAACTCTCTATGTTGCATTATTAACATTCGAGGGCTGCCTTAACTTAGCCTTTATAAAACATCATTCCGTGTTAAGAAAGAGGTATATAGCGCTCAACCGGGCTATGCTAGAATGTTGTCGACAACCAATACGTCCTGGGAGAGATGTAACAATGAATGAACCAACACCACCGGGGGCAGCACTCGAACATGTTCCACCACAAAAGCTGCGATTCAAATTGCGACGCACCTGGGCATTCCATTTAATGCTGCTGCCCGCCGTCATTCTTGCTTTATTATTTCATTACTTACCCATGTTCGGAGTCGTTATTGCCTTCCAGGATTACAAGCCTTATCTGGGAATTAACGGCTCCGACTGGGTAGGCTTGAAGCATTTTAGCATGATGTTCGACCGGGCAGACAGCTTGCAAGTAATCTGGAATACCCTCTTGATCGCTTTTATGAAAATCGTGCTTATGATTATCGTTCCAGTTGTGTTCGCTCTAATGCTGAACG
Organism: Paenibacillus sp.; assembly: GCA_029239545.1. Classification (GTDB taxonomy): domain Bacteria; phylum Bacillota; class Bacilli; order Paenibacillales; family NBRC-103111; genus Paenibacillus_AA. The sequence goes on along the minus strand of JARBUQ010000019.1, from coordinate 3,577 downwards.
AGGTTCGCAAAATGGCATTCAAGCGAATCGTACAAACTTTGGTCTACTTGCCCCATTTCTTGTCATGGGTCATTCTGGGCGCTATATTAGTTGATCTTCTATCCCCGCAGGGGGGCTTGGTCAACCGGGTGCTTGTGGAATGGTTCGGGATTTCACCGATCTTCTTCCTGGGAAATGGAGATTGGTTCCGATTCACAGTCGTGACCAGCGAGGTATGGAAAGAGTTCGGGTTCAGCACGATTATTTATCTGGCTTCTTTGGCGGGTATTAATCCCGAGCTGTATGAAGCAGCCGAGGTGGATGGCGCAACGAGGTGGAAGCAGACGATGCATGTTACCCTTCCCGGCCTTGTGCCAATTATGACCGTATGCGCCACATTATCACTTAGCAGCATTCTGAGCGCAGGCTTTGACCAAATTTATAACCTGTACAACCCGCTCGTCTATGATAAGGGTGATATTATCGACACTTATGTATACCGGGTTGGTATTCTTGGACAGAAGCTCAGCTTCGCCACTGCAATCGGGTTATTCAAATCTGTCGTAAGCTGTATCCTGATTTTGTCCGTCTATCGGATCGCTCTCAAAACCGCTAATTATCGGATTTTCTAAGGAGGGGGGGTTCCCGTGTATCACAAAACATTATCGTATCGGCTATTCACCTATTTCAATTACGCCCTGCTTGCAGTTATCGCCTTCTTATGCGTGCTTCCGCTCATTCACACATTGGCCGTCTCCTTCAGCGGACGAGCTCCAGCCAATGCCAATCTGGTCGGATTAATACCGATTGATTTCACACTGGACGCGTACAAAAAAACATTATCCAATCAAAACTTCCTGAACTCGTTATGGATTTCCGTACAGCGGACCGTACTCGGCACAGCCATTGCTATGATTGTAATCTTTCTTGCGGCTTATCCGCTGTCGAAGGATTCGGGGATATTCCGCAGCCGCACATGGTATTCCTGGTTCTTCGTGGTGACCTTGTTGATCAGCGGGGGTCTAGTGCCAACGTACATCGTGATCCAGAAGCTCGGTCTGATGAATTCGATGTGGGCGCTGATATTACCAGGAACGATCGATGTGTGGCTGCTGGTGCTGCTGCTTAACTTTTTCCGTAGTATACCACAAGCCCTGGAGGAAGCTGCATTAATTGATGGAGCCGGGCAGCTGAGAATTCTCGTGCTCATCTATCTTCCTCTATCCCTGCCTGCCATCGCTACGTTATCCCTGTTCAAGATGGTGGGGCACTGGAACTCTTGGTTCGACGGTTTGATTTACTTGAACACGATTGAGAAATATCCATTAGCCACCTTCCTGCAAACTATCCTGATCCAGCTGGATTCGACTCAGTTATCCTCACTGGGACGTGAGCTGGAGAATATATCCAACAATACGGTAAAGGCGGCACAAATCTTCATTGGTGCTCTCCCTATCTTGATGGTGTATCCGTTCCTGCAAAAGTATTTTGTTAAAGGTCTGGTTGTAGGGTCGGTCAAGGAATAGAGGCAACAAGAACAAACGGAGCACGCGATTATGCGCTGATCCGTTTGTTCTTGTTTGAAAGCCTATTTCTTGCGTTCCTCTTGCTTTTTTCGCTCTTCTTGCTTCCTGCGCTCCTCCTGCTTCTTAAGCTCCTCCAGTTTCTTGCGCGCTTCCTCTTTCAACCGTTCTTCCTGCTTCTTCCGCTCCTCTTGCTTTTTGTTTTCTTCTTTTTTCTTATTTTCTTCCTTCTTCTTGCGTTCTTCCAGCTTCTTGCGTTCCTCCTGTTTTTTACGTTCCTCCTGCTTCTTGCGCTCCTCCTGTGCCGCTAACAATGCCGCCTGTCGGGCTTGGATCACACTCTCAGGGATCGTGAATTCAGACGGAGGAACATCCTTCAGTGCCAAAGACATCATTTCTTTGAAAATAAAAGCCGGAGATTGCCCTCCGGATGTGGACAAGTAATGCTGACTGTCCGTCCGGTCATAACCTAGCCAAACGGCTCCCACCAGCTCCGGCGTATATCCGATAAACCAGGCATCCTTGGAACCATCCAACAAGTCTTGGAATTGCGGTTCTGCCGGCAATTGAGTTGTCCCGGTCTTGCCTGCAAGCGGTCTATCCATTGCCGCCCTCGAGCCGGTTCCTTCACCAACTACCGCAAGCAGCATTTCTGTCATTTTGTAGGCATTCTCCTCCGACATAACCGCAGCAGGCTCAGGCTTTGCTTCTGCCAGCACTTTGCCATCTGTTGTTGTAATCTTCACAATGGTATGCGCTGGAATGACTGTCCCCCTATTCGGAAACACGCTGTAAGCTTGCGCCATCTGCAGCGGCGATACCCCTTTGGACAAACCTCCCAATGCCAGGCTCAAATTATTATCCGCTTGCTGCAAAGGCACACCGAGCTTCTCCACGAATGATTTGCCTGTCTGTAAGCCGATTTCGTTCAACAGCCATACCGGCGGGATATTCCAAGATTGGATGATTGCATTCCGTAGGGTTACTTCTCCTCTAGTCTTGCGATCCCAATCCTGCGGTTTATACCCGTTGATATCCAGCGGACCGTCATATAACATCGATTCCGCCTTGTAGCCCAATTCAAGAGCAGGGGCATACACCATGATCGGCTTAAACGTCGAGCCTGGCTGGCGCTCGAGTTGTGTCGCACGGTTGAAGCCACGGAATACATGCTCTCCCCGTTGACCTACAATTCCGCGAACACCACCGGTTCGAGGGTCAATAATAACAGCCCCGCTTTGCAGCAGTTGATCTTCTGCACTCGGCGGGAACAAGCTCTCATTCTGGTAAGCTGCTTCCATCGCCTGTTGAACGACCGGGTCAAGCTGTGTATAGATACGCAGATTTCCTGCGAGCAATTGTCGTTCTGTAAATCCATAGAGCTTAATCGCTTCATCAATAACAGCATCCGTATAGGAAGCATACTGCCCTAGCAAACTGTTGTCCTGCGGCTTTTGCTCCAACACCTGGATCGGCTCTGACTTGGCCTGAGTGTATTCTGCTTCCGTAACGAAATTCTCTTCCCGCATAATATCGAGGACCAGGTTGCGTCGATCCAACGCCAATTGTTGATTCTTCAGGGGTGAGTACCGGCTAGGTGCTTTGGGCAATGCAGCCAGCAGCGCACTCTCGGAAAGTGTTAATTCCTTTGTATCTTTTCCGAAGTAACGTTTCGCCGCTTTCTGGATGCCCCACTGCCCTTCTCCAAAATAGATCTGATTCAGATACATTTCAAGAATCTCGTCCTTATCGTAGCTGGATTCAATCTTGAATGCATAGGCCGCTTCTGTCAGCTTGCGGGAGAATGTCTTCTCGTCAGACAAAAACACATTCTTGGCTAGCTGTTGAGTTATCGTGCTTCCACCTTCAGCTTTGCCTCCTTCCTTGACGTTCCGAATGGCTGCACGAATGATCCCCCAAGTATCTATCCCTCTATGCTCATAAAATCGCTTGTCCTCGACTGCGATGACCGCCTGCTTCATGTGGATCGGAATCTGATCAATGGAGATAAGCTCAATTTTCACTGAGGAGATCTCAGAGGACGCCACTCCATGCAGATCCATCAATTGGGTAGG
>JARBUQ010000438.1 GCA_029239545.1 Paenibacillus sp. | reverse complement strand
GCAAATGTGTCCATACTGAAGGACGGAGAACATGGCTACAAATTAGCTGCCCAGTTAGACGTTACAATATCAGGTGTTGACGCCACGACAGCTAAGGAGCTTGTAGAAGCCGCTCATCAGGTATGCCCGTATTCCAAAGCAATCAAGGGCAATATAGAGGTTACCTTAAACGTAGTATAACCTGTAAAAAGTCAATAGAAAGGAAGCCCTTGATCCCCACTTAGGGGAATTAAGAGCTTCCTTTCTATTGATCTAAAGTCGCTTCCGTTTGTAGAATACGATCACAAGACAAGAGAAGAGAAGCAAGAGGAGAGCACCGCCAGATGTTATAGCCTCTTTGGTGCTTCCTTGTTGGATACCTTGACCGGTCGGGCCTGCTCCGTTCCCTTGACCGCCCGGACCAAAGCCTCCACCAGGCCGGCCTTCCAAGCCGCCTCTGCCTTCAAATCCACCGCCTGGAATCATTTGACCGCTCGGCGCTACTTGGCCGTTTTGTGCGTTCGGAGCTACTTGGCCGTTTTGGCCGTTCGGCGCTGCTTGACCGTTTTGCCCGTTAGGCACGACTGGCGCATTCTGGTTTCCTTGCCCGCCAACAGCGGCTTGGATTTGTACCTGAGCATTACCTCGGTTTCCGCCACCTTGACGCCCGCCACCCATACCTCCACCGCTTCCGGAGCCATTCCCTGCAGAAGGGGATGTCCCATCCAGCTGTTTGGTAATACTGTCAATCTGCTGGGAATTAAATGCCGCAAGCTGAGCAAGTGCTTGTGTGTACTGATCATAGGTATAAAAAGCAGACGGGTCTTTCTCGACATAAGGAGAGATTAGGTCAGCGATCTGCTGTACTCTTGCTGAGAATACATCCTTCGCCAAGTATCCCTTGATCATTTCCGAAATAATATCGTGATAGCGCTGCTTGTATGCATCAACCTTGAGCAGCTTATCAACTAGGGGCCGATCAGCCAATGTACCCTGCGTAGGCTCATCAATCAGAATATTAGAGCCCCCCAGACCGCCAAAGGCCATATTATAATCCCAAGGCAGTATTGAGAATACTCCTTTGTCCTCATACAAATAATAATTATGCTTGTTGCTGCCCAAATAGCTATCCATATTACCCGTCACCGCATTAAGCGCTATGAACTTAAGCACTTCATCGACATCCAGCACCTTCTCATAGTCGGTTCCCGTGTTCAGCTCCTTAAGCATTTCCAGTAATGCATTGCCGTCCTTTGCTCCGGATTTCAGATCTAGCCCTATATACGACTCAATCGTCTCCAAATACGTTAACTCGCTGCCGGTCCCGCCATTAGCTTTGTACAAGGCCCCATATGTGCTGCTGAAATGACGCTTCAGATAGGAATCTCCAATTTGTTCAACCGCTAAGTAGAAGCCCTTAAGCTCTCCATTCACATACACATTAACGAAGGAATATAGCGGCGTAGGCAGTCCTATGGATTCTGCCAACTCGTAAGTCAGAAGCTCCCGCATATAAGAAGCGTCACTGTACCCGTTGTTTAGATTGATTTTGGTCACACCGAACAAATTTTGACTGGAGATATATTCATCAAATGCGATCTTGATGCTGTATCGGTCCGAGTCCGAGTTGACGACACTTCTTAGACTCAAGTTGCCTTTTGTTCGGACGGCTACATTATCGAATTTCTGGCCATTATACTCTACCGAGGCCGTATTATATTGTTCCTCACTCGCATTGTCGAGCATATTTTGAAAATCATCAGGATTAATGGTAATTTCCACATCCACTACTTTATCCTTATTAAATACTTTCTCCGCCAACGACCGATCATTGTCCGATATTGCAGACTTCGCTTCCGTGACTGAGGCTCCATTGCTAAGAGAGCCCTGCAACGCTGAGCACCCTGTTATTCCAAAGGCCAAACAGATCGACAGAAGGAGCGCACCCGCTTTTGCTTTCATTCTCATCTCCCTCTCTTTTAGGATACATAATCACCGCTGTAGCTGATCAAAACGGCATTCTTAACCCCTTGAACTCCCGAGATTTGGGATACGAATTGGCCTTCATTATCGCGCAAACGCAGCTCGAATGTCGTTTCAATATTGCCATGGGTAACTGTCTTTTGCTTCACGTTATAACGTTTCACTAGACTGGTCATTACCTTATGCGTCTCTCTTTCACTCTCATCGGTCTCACATTGCACAACAAGCAGATACGGCGTTTCGAAGGAAGATTTTTTGATGAAAAAGAATAGCATTAAACCAATAAACACCGATCCCACTATAGCCAGTGTGTAGAATCCTGCTCCGCATACGATACCGGCTGCTGCTGCCCAGAACAGGAAGATTAAATCAGTCGGATCTTTAATCGGTGTGCGAAAACGAACGATCGACAGAGCACCCACCATACCAAGCGATAACACTAGGTTGGAATTCACCGCAATAATGACCATCGCTGTGACCATTGTCATCCCAATTAGAGAAACGTTGAAGCTTTTGGAGTATAACACTCCGCTGAACACTCTTTTATAGAGCAGGTAGATGAAGAAGCCGATAACAAACGCTACAGACAGAGAAAGCAGCATCTTCGTTATGTTGATGTCTGAGACGAAATTGTTGACCACTGAATTTTTCAAAAGATCCGTGAAATTCGTTGTAGTAGTGTCCATCTTAATAATCCTCCCATGTGTTTGTTTTCAGATACTTGCGGCATATGACGTATTTAGAAGCGGATTGCCGATTGAGTCCCTCTATCTGAAGCGCTGCGCGAATATACTCCGGAATGTACTCATCGTATTTCACTTCGAGAATCGTCAGGTTCTCATCCATTGCACGGATGGGTTCCAATTGTGTATCAAAGATGTCTGTGGCATGAAGCCCAGTTCTTAGCTCTTTGTCGAACGTAATCCGGACATTCCCGTTGGGACACACATAGGGCTCTCGAATATAGTCCACAATTACTTTGGGACGCAGCAGGCTATGCTTCATCTCGTTGTATACTTCCTTGAGTAAAGGCTTCTCCGGATTGTTCAGAACCTCGTAGTCACCAGCCACAATGGAATCGTGCATCGATCGGGTCAGAGGCTCCTTGATCTTCCCAATAAAGTCATTACGCTTGAGCTTCTTCTCCAGATGAATGACCTTATCTTGCCCATTGTAGATCCGAATCCGGTACTTGACCCGATCACGTACTCCGCCCAACTTCTCATGAAGCGCTTTGTTGTTAATATCGTCGAAATAAAGGCTGCGAATATGATATTCTCCTGTCTCGCCTGCGTTCTTATCCGGTCTCATCAGACTTTTAAGCCGCTGACGTATAATGTAGGATTGATGAAGATTAATCAAATATTTGAACTCATGACGGTACTTTATACTGGTTTGCATGTTCACACCTCTTATCTCCAATAGGGTCAATTGTTAAGCTTGCTTGTCGGGTATAGATCGTATTGTATAGAGCGTTACTGAGCCCATCCTTAGTGTTAGCTGAACGCTAGCTGAATGTTTACAATCGCTTAACAATTGCCTATGCAGTACAGCCCCTGCGGCTGCTTCAACCACGGGGCTATCGCAATAAAAGAAGAAGAACCTAGTCACGATGATCGAGGGATCATCGAGCTAGGTTCTATTCACAACATATTACGTCAGTCCGTATGCATCATCTGCGACACTTCTCGCATGATAGCCTCTATATCCAATGCCGCAGCACGAAGATCTACTTGACGACCAGCACGCAGCGATGCCTCTACCTGTTCGACGATCAAATTCTTCCTCTGCAGAACCTCGTTGAAGTCGGCTCCCTGAACGGGAGACTCTACCCCATTGACCCCCTCGAACTGCTGCTGCCATTGCTCCTCAACCCTCTTCAAACGTTCAAGCATTTCCATAAAAAGGGATATATTCTTACCATGCTCTTCCGTTCTCTTCTGCAAAGCATCTATGGATCGACCAAGCTTGGCTAGCTCAGGCTCTGCTTGCAAGGAATCAAATGCCGTAAGCTTATCTAATTGGCTAACTGTCAGGGTTGTTTGCTTCAACTGCTCCTTCAACACATCTAACGGGAAGCCAGTCTGCGTCACTAGCTGGTTAATCAACTCGGTCACTGCCTTTAACTGATTGTCCAGCTGTCGCATTTGTTGATTCGCCTTCTTCACGGATTGTCCGATGCTCGACATATCCTGAAGATAGCGTTGCACACGATGGCGCAAATCCTCAGCCTCATGCACCAACAACTTGGCGTGATGTAAGGGCTCCAATAATGAAAAGAATGCGGGTCGATTGGCATTTAGCTTACCCGCTAGCTCTTGGGATTGTTGATGAAGGGCAAGAGCAGATTCTTGCATATGGCGCAATCTTCCTTCTGTCTCTCCCTCCGCTAATCCTAAATCCAGATCACGGAACGTATCCG
>JARBUQ010000018.1 GCA_029239545.1 Paenibacillus sp. | reverse complement strand
ATTTTTTTGGCCGTTGGCCCGCGTTTCATCCTGCTGTTACGTTCATTATAAATCATTACGTTACGTAAGGTTCAAGTGGAAATCTGAATTTTTTTGAAGACAACAATGTTGCGCACAACTGCCCGTTAGCGCAACAAAGCTGCCGTTCATTGCCAGCAGCCTTGTTCCAATATTTTGTTTCGCTATCGTATCCTTTAGTTCAAAGACAATCTTTGATCGAGTAGATATTAGACTTTAGAAAATATATCGCGTAAGTTACCCCAATTTTCCCCAACCCAATTATTTTCTTCTCTAAATCTCTTTAGTGGACTTGAATCATTTCGCCTTCGACCGTGACCCCTCCGCTTCTTTCCACCAGATTAACCTAACTGACCTGACCAACTTCTCTATCGTTAATGGCTGATATTCACGATAGCCCTTTACGAACGCAGCGACTCTGTCCAAATGAATAGACGCGTTATCCAATGTACAGGACAATATAGGGCGTGATATATCAAATTCAGGATAAACAAAGTGCATTCTATCAAAATCAAGAATAGCCGATAATGAATCGTGTGTGAACAAAAGATTATCTACAAATAAATCCCAGTGTCCCCAGCCCCGTTCACAATTTGAAAAAACATTAAGATCCGTTTCATCAATAATCTTCCTTTGTACTTCCAATGCTCCGATCGTTTTCTCGCATTTCATGTTATTTGCATGAATCCATCTCTTATACCAACGTTCTAACATCTCTTCTTTGTTCCGAATATCCCAATGCAAGGGATATGGATTCGAATTGTTCGAATTTATAATTTGATGCATCTTACCTATGGCAATATCCAAGGTGTACGCTTGATTTTCATTTGCCGATCCTGGTGGTATAACGTTACCTTCACATAAACTCATTAATACGCGTTCCTCAGAAAGCGTCCTTAACACATACCTCCCTTGGTTTGAAAACAACTTAGGAACTGGAATACCTTCCTTATGCAGATTAGATTGATGGGTCAAAGAGATTTCAAGATCATTAACGATGTTTTCAGGATAGCGTGTCTTATTGAATTACTTTACAAATAAACTCCCTACATCAGTTTCAATTTTCCACTTTAGATTTAGGTAACCTTGCTAGATTTGCAAGAAATCATAGATTTTTATCTTAAAAAAATCACTAATTGAGCTTAGGATATCATCCCTAATTAAAGCAACTGCATTGGACATTATACTCCTCCCAATTTACAGAACTGGTGTTCGAAACCCGTTATAAACCAAGTTATTAGGGAAGTCATCACCGCGCTAACCTGCCCGTTTAATGATAGTATGTGCAGCTCACCCTGCAATGGATATATGTTCTTTTAACTCGACATTTTGCCACATTGGGCAACATAATTATCGTATATCCAAACCACTGACCTACAAGGTAACGTCAATCTGGTTCTGAGTCGCTTTCTGTAAAGCCTTTGCGAATCAGCATGATGATCTTGAATCGTCATACAGATTCAGGAGATCCGGTAATCTTCAACCAGACATTCCTTCAGCATCCATATTTTTTCTCATCACTAAGACTAAAATAAAGCGGTACTCGTCCGTCAATCAGTTGGGCATAACCATGCCCGATAAACCAATTGCAGGCAAGGTAATCCTCATAGGTGTTCCCAAACGGTCAAAAATCCTCCAGTGTAAGCCATGGCCATATTCATGCATAAGTGTCTGTGCACATCACTCATGTAGATTCAACAGTCTCAGGTTATCTTTGATATGTTCTAATGTCAGATCTGGAGTTAATTTTTTTCGTGACTGGTCGATACATAAATGCACGTTTTTCGGAGTGATCGATACGTTTTGACGGATTTTTAAAGCGCACAACAAGGTTTCAACCAGGCTGGATCGGTTTATATAATCGTATACCTACTAAAGGCGGTGAGTTCCGATGTTAGTCAAACACAAAATTAGCTTTATGGACTGTGAAGTGTTAGTTTGCGATAACGAAGATTCTTCTTATCATGTAAGCATACAATCGTTGACCAATCCTTTAGGACGCGGAAATGTATTGGACACTTTCGATGATGAACAATTAGCCATACAAGCTGCGGAACGCTTTCACTGGATGTATACGATAGCCAAGGAGAACGGATATTACTTGAAGGAAAATTGTTTCACCAAACCTAACAGACAAGAGGTTCATATCAGTATAATGAAGGACGGCGATATTACAAAGGAGCAATACGTTATGCGGCTTCAAGCGTAAAAACGGGCGGATGCCCGTTTTTTTGCGTGCAGGGATTCTGTTATTTGGTGTGTGTGTTAAACTCACATTTCGCATTTATTCCTCATGCTAAAAGCGGGTATATAGATTGGAAATCTGAAATTGGGCTCTTATATGGTATAGTTATACCTGTATGCAAGCCGTTATGAATTTGCGAAGTAGGGAGGAAGTTATGGGGAAAAAGCTTCATTTAAGTATTCGGATCAAGATTATGCTAGGGTATATATTCGTCATCCTCTGTCTGGGTGCCACCATTATGCTGGTAATGGACAGGATCTCTGCCCGACAAGAGGCGATCAATTTCATAACAGAGCATGATATTGCGGTACACAATTTACTCAGTGAAATTGAAAATCAGCTGCTAGCTATGGAGACAGGGCAGCGAGGGTTTGTTATTACAGGGGATACCAGATATCTAGACCGCTACAATGAAGGAAATCAGCAATGGCTGAGGTCTTACAATACTCTTCATCAGTTATTATCGGACAACGCACCGCAGCAACGCACTCTGGAGTCTATCAAACCTGTCATTGAGCATTGGGTTACGAATTCAGGTGAACGAGTCATTGCGCTCAAGAGGCTGAATAAGGCGGACGAAATAACCGAATATTTCAAGCAGGATCCAGGCCGCAATGATATGAATCAGCTGCGCTCACAGATAGAATCCATGCGCTCAGCGGAGAAAAAGCTGACGGAGGATCGCTCGGATCATTTATTGAAGGATTATGAGAGTATCAAAGTCATCCTGTTTGCTATCTTGTTCATTGTTTCCGCCATCTCGCTGCTCGTCTCCTTGTTCATATCCGGAGTCATTGTAAAAACAATCAATCAAGTCGTAACAACAGTGAAGAGAATTGCGAAGTCGGAAGGTGTACTTAACGAACGTATTATTGTAAGTACCAAGGATGAGATCGAGGACCTGGCCACGGCTACCAATGAACTGTTGGATTCACTTGAGGAAGAGAGCTGGGTACAGACCCGTGTAACCGAAGTAGCCACGATGTATCAAGGGATTCATCATGTTAATGAGTTATCCGAAGAAATCATCACCAAGTTAGCTCCGATGTTCGGTGCGTCCTACGGTGCGGTCTATTTGCATAAAAATCATGGGGGACAATCGTTGTATGTGAAGGCTGCTGCATATGCAGATTCAGGTCAGGAGATGGCCGTCAACAGCTTCAAGCTAGGGGAAGGGCTTGTGGGACAGTGTGCATTGGACAAGCGATTATTCCTGATGAAGGATATACCGGACAATTATGTGAAAATCAATTCTGGATTAGGCAAGGCATCACCGCGCAGTCTATTGATCCTGCCTGTGATGTATGAAGGTAACGTTGAGGCCGTTATCGAGCTCGCTTCATTCGATGAGTTTGATAACAGGCATGTGAAGCTGATGGAAGAGATTGAAGGGAATTTAGGCTCTTCTATAGTAAATGTTCTCGGCCGCATGGAAGTAGAGCGATTGTTGAATGAATCCCAGATGCTGACAGAGGAGCTGCAAGCGCAATCCGAGGAGCTGCAAGCCCAATCCGAAGAACTGCAGATGCAGCAGGAGCAATTAAGGATGAGCAACGAGTTTCTGGAGGAGCAAAATTCTTTTGTCGAACAGAAGGCGCTTGAGCTTAAGACGGCTAAAGATGAGCTCGAAGAATATTCGACACAGTTGGAGCGCAGCTCTCAGTACAAATCAGACTTTCTGGCGAACATGTCTCATGAATTGCGGACACCGCTTAACAGCATCTTAATTTTATCCCAGATGTTATCTGAGAATGACCAAGGCCGGCTCACAGATGAAGAGGAAGAGTATTCCCGAGTCATCTACTCAGCAGGTAAGGACTTATTAACCTTAATTGACGATATTCTGGATCTTTCCAAGGTCGAGGCGGGTAAAATCGATATTATAGCAGATGAGGTTAACTTAACGGAATTGCCTCAGCTATTGAAGCTTATGTTTGATCCGGTTGCTGCGCGAAAAGGAATTGCCCTGCATATGAGGCTGGATACCGATGTGCCGGATGTTCTCATGACAGATGGGCTGCGGTTGCAGCAAATTCTTAAGAATCTGTTATCCAATGCTTTCAAATTCACAGAGCAAGGCTCTGTTACTATGAGAATCAGGAAGGCTGAGGCGTCTGAGGTCGCTGATCGGTTATCGCTGGAAGAGGACGAGCTGGTTGTCGCGATCTCAGTCTCGGATACCGGAATTGGCATTCCCAAAGACAAGCAGAAGCTTATCTTCGATGCTTTCATGCAAGCGGACGGCACAACCAACCGCCAATATGGCGGGACTGGACTTGGCTTGTCCATCTGCCGAGAATTCAGCAAGCTGCTGGGAGGCTACCTGACTGTAGAGAGTGAGCCAGGCTCAGGAAGTACCTTCACCTTATTCTTAACACAGATGAAGGAAACGGGGATTCATAGAGCGGCTGCCAGCGAAGTAGCAGCAACTGTGGAACGTCCTGGACTAAAGGGCAGAGTAAACTCCAAAGGTGACGAGGATATGGCTACCAGCCTGAATGAACAATTGGATAAGGCGGCGGTTGTTCCTTCGGCTTACTCTGATGAAGAGGATACCTCGGAAGGTTGTATATTGGAAGGCAAGAAAATCCTTCTAGTAGACGATGATGCCCGTAATGTGTTCGCCCTTGTAACCGCATTGGAGAATAAAGGAATCGAGGTTCGAACAGCCAGTCAAGGAAGGCAAGCTGTAGATATGCTTAGCGATGATCCGACAGGTTATGATCTGGTACTCATGGATATAATGATGCCCATTATGGACGGATATGAAGCGATGCAGACGATTCGGCGCGAGTTAGGACTGAAGGATCTGCCTATTATCGCGCTTACCGCCAAAGCCATGAAAAATGCCAGGGATCAATGCATAGAAGCGGGAGCTTCCGATTACATTAGCAAACCTCTCAATATGGATCAATTGTTCTCCTTGATGAGAGTATGGCTGACGAAGCAGGTGAAGCGTTGAGTGATTCTAATTGGGCAGACGGCATGGAGATAGAGGAGCAATCCGACAATGAACTGGAGCAGATCGAGATTGGACTTCTGCTTGAGGGAATTTATCGTTGGTACGGTTTCGACTTTAGGCATTATGTGCGTTCCTCCCTGCGTAGGCGAATTCTCAATCGGCTCAGACTGGACAAATTACCAACCATCACTTCCTTGCTCGATAAAGTGCTGCATGAGCCTAATTATATGAATATAATCTTGAATGATTTCTCTATCAAAGTGACTGAGATGTTCAGAGATCCTAGATTTTTTCTTGCTTTCCGCAAACAGGTCGTGCCTCAGCTGAAGGATTTGCCAGAGATCCGCATATGGCATGCAGGCTGTGCTACAGGTGAAGAAGTGTACTCTATGGCCATCCTGATGGAAGAAGAGGGGTTAGCTCAGAGGACGAAGATCTATGCGACCGATATGAATGAGCTTGCTCTGGATGTAGCCAAACGCGGGGCCTTCCCCCTGAAGCATATGCAGATCTTTACCAAGAATTACCTGGAGGCAGGCGGTACTCAAGCATTCTCCGAGTATTATACGACCGATCATCAATTTGCTTACTTCGACTCCAGGTTGAAGGAGAATATGATGTTCGCTCAGCATAACCTCGTGACCGATCGTTCCTTCAACGAATTTCACGTCATTATATGCAGGAATGTAATGATCTATTTCGATGGGAGTCTGCAAAATCGGGTACATGAGCTGTTCTACAGCAGCCTTTCGCCGGGCGGCTTTCTGGGGCTGGGGAGCAAAGAATCGATTCTGTTCGTGCAGAACACTTCGCATTATGAGGATTTCGCAGCATCCGAGCGGTTGTATAGGAAGGTGTAAGCAGTTTTGTTTGGAAGGGGACCTGTGGGAGCAGGTCTCTTTTTTATATGAAGAATAGAAGACTGTGAGCAACTTCCCCATCTCCTGCTTCGTTACACCGTTCAGAGGTCCAAAAGGATGTATGTATGATGGTTTTCCTGCCCAGAGGGACGGAACGTGTGACCGCTTATTCCGCTGGTTGCCCCGCCCTCTAACTGACCTCCCGCGCCTCAGGCTTATTCCAGAACCAAAGGAGTACTTCGGGGTGGAAGGACGTCCTTAATGTTTCAAAGCACATAGCAGAGGGTAATTAAAACTATGAAACACTGGTTAGCTTCAACAAACTAAACTAATAAAAAGCGAGGTGTTCTACATGTTATCATGGGCAGCATTGTTTCTAATCGTAGCACTTGTAGCCGGTATATTCGGATTCTTCGGAATTGCATCTGCCGCTGTGGGGATCGCAAAAGTACTGTTCTTCGTTTTCCTAATCCTGTTCGTCGTATCTCTGATTATGGGCAGACGCAGAAGTACTAGCTGATATTTGACTACACCTGACTAACACATAAGACTTAGAAGGAGTGTATCACCAATGAATAAATTTACTAAGTATAGTGTCGCCTCCACAATCAATGAAGCGCAGGATACGGTCCGTCAATATAACAAGGATGGCTTTGACCGTGATCATATCTTCGTGCTGACACACAGCAAGGAAGGAACGGATTACGTAGCCAACTACACGGGTGCCGAGAAGATTGGTGTTTCCGAAGAAGGGGTGCTCACGACGTTGGCTAATATGTTCCGCTCAAGAGGGGACGAGCTGCGTGCGAAGATGCAGTCACTGGATGTGCCTCAATCGGAGGCAGAGCGTCTCGAGGAAGAGCTCGATCATGGCAAAATTGTAATCCTGGCTTCCGGCGGAAGATAAGGATAACCAACCTCAAAGGGAGGAACGATCAACTCGTTCCTCCCTTTAATTTTGCATATATACATAACAACTTTTACGATTGAACTAACTGCAAGGAAATGACGGCCAACAGAAACAAACCAACAGGAAAGCAGAAGCTGATCAATACGTGTACAGCACGATAGGGCTCCGGCTTGCGGGATAGCCACAGGTCGACCAGAAAATAAAGCAGGGCAGCCAGTATCCCAATATAGGACAAGATGCACCCGAAAAGCAGATGCAGGGCGGCAAGCATAATTTTTTGCAGCAAAGGGCGTGTTGATCCGATGTAGGTAGTGAAGCTTGAGACGAGCCAATCGCTTAACATAGAGGTGAGACTTCCATATACAAGTAGAACGGGAAAGGAATAAATCAAATAGACAGAAATAGTTCCCCACACTTGCGACAACAAATGTCCAACGGACTCGGGTTCCACCCAGAGGCTGGGCTCAAGAATGGTGAAAACGATAGCGAATAAACAAGCCGATATGCAGCCGCTCATAACTTTTCTGGAGATCGGAGGCTTAAGGCGAATGGGCATACATGTTCCTCGATTCTGCATGGTTGGACAGCTGATTCTTTTATTGTATACACATTCCACATTTTTCTTGCCGATTCCTCCCATGGACTTATAATGAAGGAGAGATCGCTATGAAATGAGGGATATAAAAGCATGCAGGCGGATATTGTAATCAAGAATGGTTTCATCATTGACGGTACGGAGCAGGAGCGTTTCAAAGGAAATGTGTATATCAAGGATGGCCGAATTGCAGCTATTACCCAAACCGATTTCGAATTGGATTCGGGGTGGGAAGCACGGGAGGTGATTGATGCCAACTGGAATATCGTCTCTCCCGGATTTATTGATTCCCACACGCACTCGGATCTGATGCTGCTCTGGAATCGTCAGCACGCGGCAGGCCTGTGCCAAGGAATTACTACGGAGATTCTCGGGCAGGACGGATTATCCTATGCTCCTCTCAGCCAAGATAATCTTCAGATGTATTACAAGTTTCTGTCCGGCTTGAACGGCAGTCCCGACATTCCGCTCGACTGGTCCTCTGTGCATCAATTCAGGATGAAATTCGACGGTACTGTAGCGATTAACACAGCTTATCAGGTTCCTCATGGGGCTTTGAGACTGGAGACCGTCGGCTTTGAGGATGTACCTCTAATTGGCAATCATTTGGCGAGAGCAAAGGACATCTTGGATCAGGGGCTGAAGGAAGGGGCGGTCGCTTTCTCTACGGGCCTGAGTTATTACCCTAACTCCTTCTCGGATACCGAGGAGATGGTCGAGCTTTGCAAGACAGTAGCTGCTAATGACAGTGTTTATGTGACGCATATTCGCACGGTTTTTCGCGATGCCTATATAGATCCTGTCCTGGAATCCATCGAGATTGCCGAACGTTCTGGAGCGAAGCTGCATTTCTCCCACTATCGCACGGATATCCCCAAGGGCGGGCAAGTATATCAGATTATGAAGGATATCGATGCTGCACATGAGCGAGGAGTAAGCGTGTCGCTGGAGCTGTACCCTTATCCATCGGGAAGCGGATATATTGTGATCTTTATGCCGCTCTGGTCAGCCGTAGGCGGTCGTGATGCCATGCTGGAGCGGTTGGCTGACCCTAAGC
Organism: Paenibacillus sp.; assembly: GCA_029239545.1. Taxonomy (GTDB): domain Bacteria; phylum Bacillota; class Bacilli; order Paenibacillales; family NBRC-103111; genus Paenibacillus_AA. The sequence goes on along the minus strand of JARBUQ010000018.1, from coordinate 9,543 downwards.
AGAGACAGAGGCTATGTGAAGGCATTGAACAGAACACCCTCCCGGTAAGAGGGTACTTCACTCATCTGCCGAAGAATCCGCAGTACATAGGCAGAGCTTTCATCGATGTAGCCGAGGAGCGGGGGCAGTCGGTAGCCGATCTGCTCTGTGATCTGCTGCTTGAAGAGGATTTGCAGGTCGGCTTTCATGATTCGGCCAAAGCAATCTTCGAAACCGACGAGGGCTGGGATCGTTTCAATAAGGACTGTCTGGAGCTGTTATCCCGACCTTATTATATGGTTGGGTCAGACAGTATTCCAGTCGGGCGTAATCCACACCCGCGCGGCTTCGGTACTTATCCCAGATTGCTGCGCTTTTGCAGGGAATACGGCTACCGCCTTGAGACGATGATCAATCGGATGTCCAAGGTTCCGGCTGATCGGTTTGGGTTGACGGACCGTGGACAGCTGAAGGTTGGATATGCGGCAGATGTTGTTATATTCGATAAGGATCGAGTGACAGACACGGCTACTTATCAGCTATCACGCAGTGCTCCGATCGGAATCTCGCATGTGCTGGTGAATGGCCAGGTGGCGGTTCGCAATGAGAAGGTTACGAGTGTTTTTGCAGGGAGAGCATTGAGCAGAGGATAGTTGCCGGGCATAAGGCAGGTTCGTGGCAAGTAGAGTTGAGCTGTCGCGGTTTTAAGAGGAGGAGTCTGCTGCTGCAGGCTTTTTCTTGTTTGGAAAGGTCTTCGAAAGCTCCCGAGGGCGAGGAGGATATTCTATTCCCGGTTCATTGCTAAATGCGGGTCTAATTCGATTAGTGAAGGAAACAGTTACTACTCAGCTACTGCCGTCTGTGCCCTCTGAAGGCGGAGATACTCGAAAAAGTCGAGCATCTCACGCCGATTGTGCCATTGTACATTGTTCACTCATGGGGATGACCCGGAAATATTCGTGAAAAAACTACCAACATTGTTCGGGATCTAAGCAGTAACAGAAAACGAAACAAATAGTGAAGGTGCATAAACAAATGTAACCGGCAAACAAGGGTAAAAAGCAGATTAATAAGCCAAGCTATACTAATAACAAAGCGGGCTTTCGGGTTAGTTTGGATCAGCTTATTAAAGGATGCCGGATGTGACTTTGGCCAAGGGCCTGACAGTTTTATTACCGTCATGCTGCGGAATTCAGGAAGGGCAACTAAGTTTAATAAATCAAAACAGTTAGGAGCGGATCGGAGATGCCGCATCTTGTGGTAAGAGGAATACCTGCGGAACAAATGTGCAAAATCGGCCGAGCGTTGGTGGATGAGCTTGCGGTTGTCTGTGAAGGCGAGAGAGATTATTTTATGATTGAATGCTTGCCTGTTATATCTGTTTTTGATGGCCAGGTGGTAGGGACTTATCCATTCGTTGAGATTGCTTGGTTCGAAAGAGGTCAAGCCCATCCAATAACCAACCGGTATGAACCCAGACCCCTCTTGCTGCGTATAAACGAATATAGGAAGGAGTGTGGCAAGCTGTTATGGGCCATTTGGAAACCAAAGAGGTTTTGGAGGCAGAGCTCCGTGGCATCATCGAATGGGAGCGCAAGCAAAAGGATATTTGGTTCTGGGAGAAGCTTGGCCGTCTTCCGTTCCTGCTGCTGGATAGAATAACGCCCAAGTTCGTGCAGGAAAAGCTGGGGGTTGCGCTGAATGAAATGGGCAGTTATGTGCAGTCGGGCGGGCGATATCTGATCTCCGAGCGTTCCATACTGGATAAGCTTGAGGAGCAAGCGGGGCTGTCCTCTGATTCGCTGACCATTGATAAGGCGGGACAACTGCCGCTTGAGGTTATGGATCGGGTGGCGGATGATCTGACTGGCACACGGTCCAAGATGGCTGCCGTTCAAGGGGCAACAACGGGATTCGGAGGGATTTTTACATTAGCCATAGATATTCCAGCCCTGCTCGGTTTATCGCTAAAGGTGCTGCAGGAAATTGCAGTCTGTTACGGATATGATCCGAAGGAGAAGCGGGAGCGGGTATTCGTCGTAAAATGTCTGCAGTTCGCCTCCTCCGACATAGTGGGCAAGCGTGCGGTACTGGAGGAGCTGGCAGAGTTCACCGAGGAACGCGGTCAGAATCAGGTAATCTCACAGCTTCAAGGATGGCGGGAAGTGGTGACCTCTTATCGTGATAACTTCGGTTGGAAGAAGCTGTTCCAGCTGGTTCCTATTGCCGGTATGATTTTCGGGGCTTTCATCAACAAAGGAACGCTGCAGGATGTAGCAGAAGCTGGAAAAATGCTGTATCGCAAACGGAGAATTGTTGAAAGGCTGACGGAGCTGGAGCAATAGGTCCGTTCTATAAGTCGGAGCCATAGGAAGAGGAACGGGTGAGTATACAGTTTAACCTGTTGACAACTAAATCTAATTCGATTAACATCTAATTAAATAATTATTTAATTAGATGTTTTTTTGTGGAGGTATTTCTATATGCAATTAGATAAAATCGTTAACTACCACAAGGCACTGGCTGATCCAACCCGAATCAAGCTGCTCCTTCTTCTGGCGAATGGGGAGCTCCATGGTCAGGTGCTTGCGGAGAAGCTCTGTGTCTCAACCGCGACCATTACTCATCATGCGGCGAAGCTGCGGGAAGTAAGCTTGATTAACGAACGGCGGGATAAGAATACGATTTATTTTTCGCTGAATGAATATTTCATCAAAGGAAATGCCAACGCGGTTGTGGACCTTATTTATAAGAATGCCGCCAAGAAAGGAGCGTCTGAGGAAATGGAAGATCATGATAAGAAAGGGAAGCCGATAGATCCGAACAAAAACGAGCGGCTGAAGCAGTCCGTGCTGCGCAATTTCATTACGGTTGAAGGCAAGCTCAAGCATATCCCGGCCCAACTGAAGAAAAAGCTGATTGTTCTGGAGCATATGGCAGGTCAGCTGGAATTGGGAAGGAAGTATACGGAGAAGGAATTGAATGGCTGGATCAAAGGGTATCATGAGGATTTTGCCACATTGCGGCGGGAATTCATTATGCACCAAATCATGTATAGGGAGCAGGAAGTATATGAGTTGAACCCGCCTGAGATGTGGGCTCGTTGGGAGAGCTTGAGTTAGCGGAGCATGTGTGAATGTGGATTGCTATTCGTCGCAGATTTCTGTACAATATTTGCAACTCAAGATATACGGCTGTGAAGGATGAATAGTACCTGAAGGACCATGTTGCATAGCGACCCGGGGATGGTGAAAGCTTGGGACAAGGACTCAGGGAAAAGGCAATCCGGAGCTGTTTGATGAATAAGGGGACGGATCAGCTGAGCGCCTGAAGGATTGGAGGGTGCAGCACGAGCTGTCAACTAGGGTGGAACCGCGGGTGAGAAGCTCCCGTCCCTAGGCATGTTGATCATGCTTAGGGATGCGGGCTTTTTTTGTTGTCCACCTTGAGCCTGCATTTCGAATCCCACATCCGAAAATGCGGGTTAGGTGTGAAACGAACAAAGTTTCCCCTGTGTGATCGACAAAGCGTTACGATGGCGTACTTGGACGCCTACTAATACGATTAGTCGAGGAGATGGATGAGCATGGGTGTCACGATGGAGCAAGTAACAGCACTGGCTAAGCACAGAGGGTTTGTTTTTCCGGGCTCCGATATTTATGGCGGATTGGCCAACACGTGGGATTATGGTCCACTGGGAGTTGAGCTGAAGAACAATGTCAAGAAAGCCTGGTGGAAAAAGTTTATCCAGGAGTCTCCCTATAACGTAGGGTTGGACGCAGCAATTCTTATGAATCCGCAGGCCTGGGTTGCTTCTGGTCATGTGGGTAATTTCAATGATCCGATGATGGATTGTAAAACCTGCAAAGCGCGCCACCGTGCGGACAAAATCATTGAGAATGCATTAGAGGCAAAAGGCATAGAGATGGTTGCCGATGGATTGTCCTTCGAGCAAATGTCAGCTCTTATTGTTGAGCACAGCATGGGGTGTCCGGATTGCGGCAGCAAGGATTTTACGGATATTCGCCAATTCAATCTGATGTTCAAGACGTTCCAAGGGGTCACCGAGTCGAGCTCCAGTCAAATCTATCTACGACCTGAAACGGCGCAGGGTATATTCGTGAACTTCAAGCATACTCAGCGTACAATGCGCAAGAAGCTTCCTTTTGGGATTGGTCAGATCGGCAAAAGCTTCCGCAATGAGATAACTCCAGGCAACTTTACATTCCGTACCCGCGAGTTCGAACAGATGGAGCTTGAATTCTTCTGTAAACCGGGCGAGGATATGAAATGGTTCGAATACTGGCGCAGCTTCTGCCACCAGTGGCTGCTAACGCTTGGAGTGAAGGCAGACAGCGTTCGCTTACGTGATCACTCTGACGATGAATTGTCCCACTATAGTAACGCAACAACCGATATTGAGTACAAGTTCCCATTCGGGTGGGGAGAGCTGTGGGGGATTGCGGATCGGACGGACTATGACTTAAAGCAGCATATGGAGCATTCCGGCGAAGACTTTCATTACCTCGATCCGGACAGCCATGAGCGTTACGTACCTTACTGCATCGAGCCCTCTCTCGGAGCAGATCGGGTTACGCTGGCATTCCTCATCGACGCATATGAGGAAGAGCAGCTTGAAGGCGACGACAGCCGTGTCGTGCTGCACTTCCATCCGGCGCTCGCGCCATTCAAGGCAGCGGTTTTCCCGCTGTCGAAGAAGCTGTCTGAAGGCGCGCGCGATGTATTCGCCGGCTTGGTGAAACACTTTATGGTGGACTACGACGAGTCTGGCTCAATCGGCAAGCGTTACCGCCGCCACGACGAGATCGGCACGCCGTACTGCATCACGTACGACTTCGAGTCCGAGACAGACGGGCAAGTAACCGTACGCGATCGCGACACGATGGAGCAGCAGCGGATGCCGATCAGCGAGCTGAAGGCGTTCATCGAAGAGAGAATATCGATCTAGGCATTTGTAGGGATATGTTTTTACAAAAAAATGCGGACTGATGTCCAATTAACCTCGAAATATTCGTCTTTAAATAAAGGGAGCGGAAAGGAGGGGCAAATGAGTGAAGGCATTGGATCAGGAAGACGATCGTATGTTGGCATCACAGGCCCAGCAGGGGGATGATGCGGCGTTCAGCGAGCTCGTCCGTCGGCACCGCTCCCGAGCGTATGGTGTCGCGCTGCGGATGACGGGCGATCCGCAATCGGCCGAGGACGCGGTTCAAGAGGCGCTGCTGCAAGCCTTCGTGCATATAGGACAATTGGCGGAGCTCGAACGCTTCTCACCTTGGCTCAGCCGGATTGTACGCAATCAGACAATCTCCAACAAGAGAAGAGCCGCGCGGCGGCCGGAGGAGCAGTTCTTCAGCGTCTTGATGGGAGATGCAGAGACGTATAACGGTGGGGCAAGCCTTGACAACATTCTGCACCGATTGAGCCTGCAGCCGAGAACCGACAGCGACGATCCGGAGCTTAACTTTGCGCAAAGGGAATTTTTTGCCTCTGTCCATCGGATGTTTCACGGGCTGTCGGGGAAGGAGCGGGAGTTGTTCGAGGCGCATGTGTTCCGGCACTTGGATCCGGGGGAAATTGCCCAACTGTACAGCGTATCCGAGGCAAGCGTCTATAAATCCCTATCGCGTACTAGAAAAAAACTGAAGGACGAACGTCTCCGCGCTATGCTGCGCGACCACTTCCTCGAAACTCAGGGAGAAGGGGCGCGATATCCGGACGTTCAACTGCCGATTCGGCTTCCGAAGGGGTTTTGGTCTACCTGCTTTACCTCGTTTGCGTTATGCGTTCACGCCTGGGAACAGCATACCGACAAAAAGCCGCGAAGCTTGTCGGATGTAATGGGCTTCACCGGTCAGGCATTCCGGTTGTGCGTGCAAGCGGGAACGATCGGAGCAGCGGGGCCGTCCATGTTTTTTTGGGAGCCGGTGTTCGCCGAGGGGGTGGCCAATCTGGGACTGAACTTCCGCCATATTGGGGACGGAGGTACTGCGCCATCCGCCTATATGCTCCAGAAGGCAGTAGCGTTTGCCAGAGACGAGATTTCTGAAGGTAGGCCAGTTATCGCATGGGATTTATTCGGGCCGGAATTTGGTCTGCTCTATGGCTACGATGATGAGAAGCAAATGTTCGCGGCAAGCGACTCCCTTGGCTCCAGAGGGCTTGCATACGAGAAGCTCGGTAGAGGTAAGTCCGGCGGTTTGTTCGTTCTTGGCCTAAACTGTATCGAGCACGAGTCTCGTAGCTTGGGTTCCTTGCGGCGGGCGATCAACATGGTAGCGGCGCATGCCTTTGATGAGAGGACATTCCCCGGCTTCGCCACAGGTCTTGCCGCTTACGACATGTGGCTTGCGGCATTTCGCGAACGGACCATCGATCCTCTGGGCAATGCCTACACGCTGCGAATCGCGCAGGATGCCAGATGGCATGCGGTGCGGTTCCTGAGGAGCCGTGTGGCTGAATTGGAGGGCGAGCGTAAACGGCTCGCGTTCGACGCTGAAGGGCATTACTACGAAACAGCGACTCTCTTATCCAGGCTGGCCGACCTGTTCCCGTTCCCGTCGGGCGGCGCTCCTCTTACACGTGAGAACGCCTCGCAGGCGGAGCTTTGGCTGACCGAGGCTCAGCAGCATGAGGAGCAGGCCTTGGAGGCACTTGGCCGGTTGGCCTATATGCTTACAGATGAAGAAAAGGAGAATGAGAACGGATGAGCAATAAGCCTACAATTCAAACAACTGCAGCATCCACGGAAATGGTTTGGGTCCCGGTTTACTCTGGAAGTCAAAAAATAGACAGGCTTGTTGCACACCCTGGCAGTAATCCCCTTCGATCGGCGGAAGGTATGCAGTTTACCGATTCCTTCGGCATTTATGCAGCTCGAACTGAGAAAGAATACAAGACGCCCCTTGCGATCGAAGCGATGGTAATGACTGACACCACCAACATCGTGCTCCAGTACGGAAAAGGGGAAATCATTCTCAACTGGGACCGCAAAGAAGACCTGCTGCACATTCGGCACCCCCTCACCGGGCAAGCCTTCAACTTCCCTCGACTTGGCCAGGTTGAGGCCGGACGGTGGCACCAACTGGAGTGGATTATCGCAGAAGACGTCATGAGGCTGCTTGTGAACGGGGAAGAACGGGCTTCTCTGCAAGGAAATTACCGGTATTTATCCGCCCCCGTCGGCTTACGCACCGGTTGGAGAGCGAACCTGAGCGTAGGTACGGTCTCGGTCACAGAGCATTGGCAGGCGGAACGGCCGCATACCGAGCGGAAGGAGCGGACCGCGATCATGGACCTGCCGAATGTAGCAGAAGACGATGCGGAGCTCGAAGGATACCATTGGGATGTGCATCAGAGCAGTCTGCTCGGCTGTTTGCAAGGAGCGTTTCACATGCACAATCGGTACGCGGACGATGTAGAGCTCATGGGTGCGACCGGTCTCTGCTTTCGTGCACCGTTTGCTACGGAAGGGTTTGAAAATTGGGCGCATGAGAGGATTAGTAAGGATTTCGTGAGACTTTCCCGTCTGCTGGGCATAGATATAACCGAAAAGAACACTTCACAAGACTCAACTGGAGCATATGAGTTTTGTCGGTCGTCGTTGAAGCAGGGAAGACCCGTCGTCTTCCGCATGCAGCTTGACGATAGGTATCGTATTGTAAGGGCGTGCCTGGGCGGTTCGCTTGCGATCGAGGGACCTGACGGACATCGCCGGATGAGCGCCCGGGAGTTGGACGAAGCTGGCGAACTCGAGCTGTTCGCGATCAGCTTCCTTCCCGAGGCGGAGAAGCGGCTTCGCCTGGTGGAGGTGCTCGGCTTCGCCGCTCAAGCTGCCGAGAACGCTCCCGTGTCACTTCTCGCACGGATGCGCGCAAGCGGCGCTGACGACGCTGCTTATGCAGCAATGGCAGCCGGTTGGCGGCGGCTGCGTGAATACGCAGTCCGCTATTTGGAGCGTGCGCGGGACTATGTCGGAGTAGGAGCTGAGCAGCAGCTTGAACGGGCGATTGGGAGTTACCGTGCTGCAATCGATATTTTGACATGTTGCGAACGTCTTCCTGCCGATCCGGAGCGAACGGCCACCGGAAGCGGGTATGCGTTAGGCCTGCTTGAGCGGGCTTGCGAGTTCGAGAAAGCGGCCTCCGTCGAACTTCGTGCATTAGCTCGGACACTGGCCGGCCGTCGGCAGGTGGCGGGGCTTCGTTCTCGCTGCGTAAGCTGCATGTCGCCCTTTAATACGTTCCGCGGCCTGTTGGACCATTATGGGATGAAGGATTCTGACATCTGGATGAAAGGCGCTACCGGTCGGCCTTTCCTGTTCGCCATGCATGAGAAAATCAATGTCCATGATTTCTGTATTCCATTCCCGGAGAAAGCGATCATTGAGCGGCTAGGCAATCTTGGGTTGAATATACGGTCGGTGGAGGGACGGGCAAGCGGGGAGGCGTACCGTAAACTGCTTGACCAGGTACGGTCAGCCGCAAAGGATGCGATTGATGCCGGTCATGCCTGTTTCGGGCGCTCCGTCGATTTCGTGAGCGGCGAATACTCCTTGATCGTCGGCTATGATAATGATGGATTTTACAGCAGCGGCTGGCATGTCGCACCGGAGCGCCCAATCCCTTGGAACATGTACGGGCTCGGGCAGTGCGGGTGCGAACCCTGCACGCTCCGCCGTCATCACTGGAAGGAGCCAGGGCCGGTCCGGACAGTATGCCGTTGCGATTTTTGCCAGAGTTTGCAGCCGATGGGCGTATACCTCACCCCGCAAGAAGAAGGGGAAGTCCACTTCTATATTGCAGAACCCAAACCGGCTGTTGAGGATCGCATGATCGTTAGAGAGGCGCTTCAACTGGCTGTTGAATTTTCCGAAGATGGCGGCAGATGGTCACAGCCACACATGATTACGGGTTCAGCTGCTTTTGACGTACTGATCCGTGCGTTGGAGAAAAACATGTATGATGGCTGGTATTTGGGGCTGCATGCCAACGGTTGGAAAGAGCTGCGCGAAAGCGGCTGGCTGTTCTTGAAGGAAGCGAAGAAGCGCGTCGGCGATACGGAATCGGAACGAGCATTCGATGAGGCTATCCATTATGCAGGCCAACTGCACCAAACTTTCTCGAAGCTCTACGAGATGTTCCCCTGGATGCAGCCATTCGGGCCGATTCCCGATACCGAGCGTCGTTTGACGGCCATCGAACTGCTTCGCTCTGCCAAGCTGACCGAAACGAAAGCGCTGCATGCATATGCACAATTGGTGGGTTTGTTAAGTTAGCTGCGAATAGAGTGTAAGGTTCTTTAATGAACTTATTAGCCAGAAAGTATAGGATTCTGGGGGGGGGACCGAAGGGGACTCTCCTTTTTTCGGTTCCTTGTCGGGGTGGTGGAAATGAGCTGCAAAAAAGCAATTAAATCGAGTAGACCCGACTAGTGAGGCCGAATTAGTTGCAGGAAAGGAAGTAAACAGGCAAGGGAGTCGATTCGGGGATCGTGTAGCGGGAATGAGTTGCGGTTCTGCAATTAAAATCGGCTGATTCGGGG
>JARBUQ010000437.1 GCA_029239545.1 Paenibacillus sp. | reverse complement strand
CGTGCAGCCAGCTGCAGAAGTTGCTCCCAGCTCATTTGATCTGTAGGATAAGGGATGCTGTATCGATTAAATAAATCCTTGTTAAAATAAATCGCCTGCCCGCTAAAAGTAGCTGCAAGACCGTAGAGCTTGCCCCCCTCCGACTCTCGCAGGAATGGAATTATTCCTGGCCGAAAAGCCTCCAGATCATAACGATCCTTCTGGATAAATGCATCCAAAGGGTATAAAAGCCCTTCCTGAGCCATCTGTCTGTAGGCAGTAATAGGAAGGTAGAGCACATCCGCCTGAACCTTAGAATCTGATTCAGTAGTACTCATACCCATGGTTTCTATGGCCTCTATTGTCATATTCGGGTGTTTAATAACATACGCTTCCCCATACTGCCGCATAAAAGTATCCCGGTGGAACACCTGCACTTTCAAAGTGCGTTCAGTTACACTATCGAACTTCTCTTCCGTTAACGTCACCTCCGGCTTAATAATATCCATTAGCGGCTCTCTGAGCATAACGATCAGAAACAGGGCCGCTGCAGCTGCCATACAGCTGATCCAGACTTTCAGCTTTCTGTTAGGTTTTGTATTCATTGCAATCCGTTCCTCTACTTTCCGTTTTAATGAGCTTGGAATCCCTTGCGGATGGACAGGAAAGTGCCGCAGCTCCTTCTCCCAATGATGAGTTTCCCGCTGACGCCTCATCGGCCCTTCCTCCTTCTGGTATGCGCATCAAGGGTTTCAGCGGCATGATTGACCCGGTCAGCTTCATGAAGCTTGAGCTGAACCTTTCCCCGCGCCCGATGCAATCTTGATTTAACGGTTCCCTCTGACAAACCCAGCATATTGGCGATTTCCGGTATCGACAGTTGATGGTGGGCAACCAACACTAACACCTCACGGAGCTTGTCCGGCAAATCCAACACGGCCTTCCAGATTTCTCCCCGTTCCATCCGGCTGAGCACTTCCTTCTCCGTCGAGGACACCGTCTCTTTCCTGGGAATCACAGCCATCAGAAGCACTCTCTTCACCCAAGCTGATTTCCAATGATCCTTGACTACGTTGCGGGTGATCGTTAACAACCAAGTCTTAACTGACGACTCCCCGCGATAGGAATAAAGATTCCGATATACTTTTACAAATACGTCCTGGAACACATCATCTGCCACATCCATACTGCCGGTTAGAAAATAAGCATAATTCCACACATCTCGCCCGAGATCATTCATCAGGTCCTGCAGGACCAAATCCTTATCACTTGTTTCACACAAAGCGCTCAAATATTCGAAGCCCACGTGGTTCACCTCTATGCATTAGACGAGACACTGTCCAGATCGTTCCATTTTTCCCTGAAAATCTTCGATACACATTAACAATCGACAACATTCGAGATTATGTTTATACTAATTCTGTATAGATTCTAATAGGCTGGAGATGTGATCCCCATTACATACGCACTCTCATTCTTAGTTTCATTCCTGATTGTGTATCTGCTTATCCCTCCGCTCGGCAAGCTTGCGTTCCGTTTGGATTTCGTAGATAAGCCGCGCAAGGACGTCGAACGTAAAATACACCGTTCCCCCATACCCTTGACTGCAAGCTTTGCCATATATGCCGGTTTCGTAGTCTCCTACCTGCTCTTCTCCGGAGGATTCAGCAAGCAGACCGCAGCTATTATGATCGGAGGTCTGCTGCTTCTGATCATCGGGACGATCGATGACTGGTATAAGACACAAGGCAAGGACTTTCCAGCCTTACCCAAAATGATTGTACAAGTATCAGCAGCCGTGCTCGTATTTGCATCTGGAATTACTTTCGAAGGCTTTTACAATCCGATTAGCGGTGAGTTCGTCGGCCTTCCGATCGTACTGCAATTTATTCTTACTATCTTGTGGATATTCGGGGTTACTACAGTCATCAATTTCTCCGATGGGATGGACGGGCTGGCAGGAGGCTTATCGGCCATTTCAGCCGTTACACTGTTTGTAGTCGCTCTTGCCAAAGGTCAAGGCAATTCTGCTATCATGGCTATTATCGTGGTTGGTGTTGCGGTTGCCTATCTGCGATATAATAAGCCCCCTGCCAAAGTATTCATGGGCGACGCTGGGGCAACGTTTCTCGGTTTCATCCTGGCTGTCATTGCCTTGGACGGCGCCTTCAAGCAAGCTACCATTCTCTCTATCTTCATCCCGATTCTAGCACTGGGCGTACCCATCTTCGATAACCTGTTCGTAGTCGTGAAGCGATTCATGCAGGGCAAGCCTATCTATCAGGCCGATGCCAGTCAAGCTCACTACCGCTTGCTCCGCATGGGCCTCAACCCGAAACAAGTTGTAGTCGTATTATGCCTGGTAAGCTTATGCTTGTGCTTGTCTTCCATTATTCTGCTCCTGTTGCAGGATCGGTTATAAGAGAGTTGTGAAAGGATCTGACCATTCGATGGTCAGATCCTTTGTGTGTTATTATCTGAATTGTGCATGCCTGAAGTGACGCAGCACATTGTCTTTACTTGCGAAATATTGCGAAATATGAAAAATTGTCCGACAACAAATCGACAAGCTATTTTCCTGTACCCTATAATTTGTTTGCAGAATCTTGCTGGCGATATACACTTGGCGTTATGCCTGTGTTTTTTTTGAAAATGCGGGTAAAGGTCAAGGGGTTGAGATAACCCACACGCAAGGAAACATCTTTAATCGATCTGGGAGTTTCACGGAGTAACGTTTTAGCGTATTCGAGCCGCACGCGTGTAACATAGCTGATGAAGGTTTCACCGGACTCTTCTTTGAACAACCGGCTGAGATAACTTGAATTCAAGCCAAAGTGGTCACTCAAATATGTCAATGAGAAATCTTGATCTATGCAATGCTCTTCAATATAGCTCATCATATTCTGAATAAGCAAGCTGCTGCTGTTGCCAGCGCGGATGGTCATCATCCGTTCAAATGAACTTGAGAGCGTATCATAGAAGCATGCCTCGATTTGCACAAGGGTGTCCTTCTCCTGCAAGATCAAATGCAACATCGGTAACGTCTCCCGCTTCCAAATCTCACGATAATTTTCCAGCAGCTCGCTCATTTCGCGGTGAAGATGATAAATAAAATAATTGAACATGTTCAAAAGCTCATATCTGGAAAACAGATGGTGTCTCAGCTCTTCAAAAAGCTCTCGAAACCGTTCTACCCAAGCCGTATTTCCCATCCTATATGCCTGCCCGATCACATGCAGCAGGTGAAGCTGGCGGATCATATCACATTCCTGTCCTGAGGAGATATCCTCGGTTAGAATGAGCCGATTGCTTCCCAACGCAACTTTGAAATCGAGTGTCGAGCAAGCCGCTTTATAAGAAGCTGCCACTCCAGCCCAATCATACGTTGTGACTCCAATTCCGACGGTTACTGTAGTCTTCAAATGGGCCGCAATCCACCCTCGCACGGCTTCGCATAACTCGATAATCGGAATCGGTTGATCGGCTTCGAGGGGTTGGGTCAATATGCCTAATCGATGAGGCTCAAGCCATTCCGCCCAAACGAATACCTTATGGATATAAGCTGTTTTCAGAACGACACTTCTAATCGTCTGCTTGATAAGGTCACGATCTTCGGAGGAGTAAGAGCGGACCCATAACGAATACCCATCGATCTCCGCTATGGCCAAGGTGGTTGGAAAGGTTTCCTGAATCCTTCCAAGATGGAGGATTTCCATTTTGGTTTGTTTTGCAGTCGCAGTTCCTTCCAGCAGTTGTTTAAACAAAACTTGTTTCTTGAAGCCAAGATTGGGTTTAAAGGGTTTCTTCAATAGGTTGGAATGCGACCCGATTCGTCCAATAGGAATTGTCGGACAACTGCCAATCAGTATGGGCGTTTTCTTCATGGTTTCTGCCCCCCATCAATTCCTCAGTTGAACTCTTATCCTTTGATTGCTCCTAGCAGCATGCCCTTCATGAAATATCTTTGCAAGAATGGATACACAACCAAGATCGGAACAATAGCTACGGTTACCGTTGCCATTTTGACCGTTTCCGGAGGCAGGGGCGCCATATCCGAAGAACCAGACAAAGAAAGCTCCTGACTTACGTTCGGAGATTGGATCATGTTACGCAGCACCACCTGCATGGGGGCAAGTTCTCTGTCGGTTACATACATAATGCCTTTGAAATATTCATTCCAGTGTCCAACCCCATAAAAGAGACCTAATGTCGCTATGATAGGCATGGATAACGGCAACACGATGCTAAACAGTGTCCGTACATCCCCACACCCGTCCACCTTAGCCGCATCTTCCATTTCTTCCGGCAAATTCTCGAAGTAGGTTTTCATGATGAGGAGATTAAATGTAGACACGAGTCCCGGGATCATTAAGGCCCAAACGGTGTTGTAGATCCCAATTCCACGGACTACCAGATAAGT
>JARBUQ010000436.1 GCA_029239545.1 Paenibacillus sp. | reverse complement strand
CGGAGGAAGGTCAACCGATCAGAATAAGCCGGAAAAGCCGTGCTAAACGGGCTTGACCCAGCCAACGGAACAAAATAAGCCGGAAAACCCGGGTTAAACCGGGGCGATCCAGCCAACCAAACAGAATAAGCCGGAAAACCCGGGTTAAACGGCCGACCCAGCCCAGTTATGTCCTCTTTACTCGGAATTTAGAGTAAAGAGGACGCTCGAGCCACGACCTCCTGATCCTTTAACTTTAGCCGCAACAAAAAAGGTCAGGAAGGTAGAGAAGCGAAAGGTTCACCAATCTCCCTGGGTTCCAACCAATAGGAATTAAAAGACAACACCCGGGACTTTCGTAGAAAGACATAATAGCGGTTCCTTTGAGGCAGAAATCCCACAACAAAAATGGAATTGCGCTAACCTGGGAGTGGCTGCTGAATTTTAGTAAGAAGCTTCCATTTTATCAATTTTGCCAAAGGTCAAGAAACCTAATAAAAAGACAATGTGTACCCATATAAGTTGCCTTCCTTTTTGATTAAAATGAACCCAAATTGAGTGAAGCTATAGTTAGATGGCATTGTCCACCTATGGAGGGAAACAACGATGAATGTGTTAAGAGCACTGAAAGAGTATTATCGGGGGGAGAGAAAGCTGCTTATTGTGGCCACGATCTGTCTGCTTAGCAGCACAGCATTGGGTCTGGTGTACCCCATTTTGCTCCGCTATTTGATCGATGAAGTAATTATGAAGGAACAGTTCTCAAAAGTTACGTTACTTGCTTTTCTGATGATTTCCGCTGTTGCCGTCAAAGCCACGCTGCTGTTCGTATTTGGACATTTGGGCGGAAAGGCAGGCAACCGAATTGCCTTGAATTTGCGCAATGCCTTATATCGCAAATTGCAGGCGCTTTCATTCACTTACTATGACAAAGCCAAAACAGGCGATCTGATGTCCAGGGTTACCGGGGATTTGGAGACGGTTCGCCATTTCATAGGGTATGAACTGTCGCATATGTTCAACTTCTGTGCCAGTATTCTGTTCGGAACTGCCGTTATGTTCACGATTTCCTGGCGGCTGACGCTGTTTGTTGTGATGACTATGCCGCTGCTCATCTTTCTGGCTATCCGGTTCCAGAATCGCATCCAGCCTGCGCTTCGGTCTATCCGGACGTCTGTAAGCGAGCTGACAGCTACGGCTCAGGAGAATATTTCGGGTGTGCGAACAGTCAAATCCTTCGGTCGGGAACCGTACGAGGTAGCCAAATTTGGCCGACGCAGCGAAAGCTTCAAGGATGCAAGCACGAATACGAGCAACATCTTGGCTCAATACATTCCAATGATGGAATGGACGGTCAATCTGAGTGTAGTTATGCTTATGGGCGCAGGCGGATATCTGGTGCTGAAGGATTCTCTTTCACTTGGGGAGCTCGTCGCTTTTTTCAGTCTGGTGTGGTACATTATCGGCCCTCTATGGCATACCGGTCATCACATTAGCATGTATTCCCAGTTCAAAACATCAGCAGAACGATTGTTAGAGATCCTGCATCAGTATGTGCAGATCAAGGATAAAGAGAATGCGAAGCCGCTTGCGGCGATAAACGTGAAGGGGCATGTCAAGTTCGAGAATGTCTCCTTCTCCTACGACGCTAAAGTAGCTGCGCTGAAGCAGATCGATCTGGATATCCAGCCTGGCAAGGCAATCGGGATTCTAGGAGGCACAGGCTCCGGGAAGTCCACGATTATCCAATTGCTCATGCGTGCCTATGACGTCAAGGAGGGGCGAATCACGCTGGACGGCGATGATATTCGCGACCTTCGGCTGAATGATCTGCGTCGGGAAATGGCTTTTGTGTTCCAGGAGACATTCCTGTTCTCCTCAACGATCCGCAATAATATTTCTTATGGAGTGGAAGAGGTAAGTATGGAGCAAATTGTGGCTGCAGCTAAGCTGGGGCAGGCCCATGATTTTATTATGGAGCTGCCGGAAGGATATGACACAGTCGTCGGGGAAAGAGGGCTTGGACTATCTGGCGGGCAGAAACAGCGAATTGCAATCGCACGAGCGTTAATCAAGCGGCCGAGACTGCTTATTCTGGATGATGCGACAAGTGCCGTCGATATGGAGACTGAATATGAGATCCAAAGAGGTCTGAGTTCAATTGAAGGCTGCACCGTGATCATAATTGCTCACCGGATTTCTTCCTTGCAGCATGCGGATGAGATTGTCGTCCTGCATGAAGGGGAGATCGTGGAACGTGGGACTCATCGTGATCTGCTCAATCAGGAAGGCCGTTATGCAAGGACCTATCAGATCCAGCACGAGGCGAATGCGCCAAAAAAGCTTGAAGCAGAGGCGAGGGGGTTAGTCTACAATGAGTAAAAGCAGTAAGCAGCCTCACAATCAGAGGTTCATATACAGCGAAGATGAGGAAATGGAAAAATCATTTGATTGGGGTCAGCTGCGCAGATTGGCTGTATACATGAAGCCGTACAGCAAACAACTGGTACCCATTGTAATCGTTATGATGATACTGGGAGCGTTAACGAAGCTTGCGATTCCATTCCTGATCAGTCTGGCGATCGACAAAGCGCTTCTTGGCAATAATGGCAACCTTCTGGCTATCTATGTATCCACCATGCTGGTCCTGTATATCGTTCAATGGGCGGCCAACAGCTATCGTACGAAATATACAAGTATTATTGGGCAAAAGGTGATCCATGATCTGCGCTTCGACCTGTTCAAGCATATCCAGCAGCTGTCATTCCGCTTCTTCGATAAGCGGCCTGCAGGCTCTGTGCTTGTGAGAGTCACCAATGACATTCATGCGCTCCAGGACTTGTTCACCAACGGTGTCGTCAACCTGATGATTGACTGTGTGCAATTGATTGGTATTATTATCATTTTGCTATTGTTGAACTTCAAGCTGGCCCTTGCCATCATCATTACAGTTCCACTCATGTTTATCGTATCCCATGCGCTGCGCAGCCGGATTCGTCTCGCCTGGCAGGAGGTGCGTTCCCGCCAGTCGCGGATTAACTCACATCTGAATGAAAGCATTCAAGGCATCCGCGTTACTCAGGCTTTCATTCAAGAGAACAACAACATAGGGTATTTCGGAGATATGAATGAGGGCAACCGCAAATCATGGGATAAGGCAATTACACTAAACATGAGCTTCGGTCCGCTGATCGAAATTACCGCAGCGGTGGGTACGTTCATCCTGTTCTGGTACGGCTCCAAGCTGGTGGAGTCAGATGCGATTACAATTGGTCTGCTGGTTGCGTTCGCCAACTATATCGGAAACTTCTGGGAGCCGATCAACAGGCTCGGCGCCATGTATTCGCAGGTATTGGTCGCTATGGCGTCGTCGGAACGAATCTTCGAGTTCATGGATGAACAGCCCCTTGTGAAGGAGAAGGAGAATGCAAAGCCGCTTCCTCCAATCAAAGGACATATTCGTCTGGACGATGTTGTGTTCGAATACGAGCCGGGCCGTCCAGCGTTGAAGGGGATCAGCCTCGAAGTGCAGGAAGGTCAGTCCATTGCACTGGTCGGGCATACGGGATCAGGCAAGAGCACAATTGTCAATTTGCTCTGCCGCTTCTATGATCCGGTAGAGGGAAAAGTGTTGATAGATGGCCAGGATCTGCGCGATGTCAAACTGGACAGTTTGCGCTCGCAGATTGGAATTGTGATGCAGGATACGTTTATTTTCTCCGGGACGATTATGGAAAACATTCGGTTCGGACGTCTTGAAGCGACAGATGCGGAAGTCATGGCGGCGGCTCAAGCGGTGAATGCACACGATTTTATTATCAAGCTTGCTAACGGTTATCATACAGAAGTGGAGGAACGCGGCTCGATGCTCTCGATGGGACAACGCCAGCTGCTCTCCTTCGCCCGTGCGCTGCTTGCCAATCCAAGAATTCTTATTCTGGATGAAGCAACGGCAAGTATTGATACGGAAACCGAGGTCAAAATCCAGGAAGCGCTAAAGACGCTGCTTGCCGGCCGTAACTCTTTCATCATTGCTCACCGTCTGAGTACAATTCGCAGCGCTGATCAGATTGTTGTGTTAGATCATGGACAGATCAAGGAGCAGGGAACCCATGATGAGCTTCTGGCTATGAAAGGCATCTATCACGGATTAATTGAGGCGCAATATCGCTTCTTAGCTTCATAAAATAAGGATTTACCAGGAGGAACCAGAATATGCAAGGACTAATACTTAATGAGGATTGCAACCACTATTTCGTTAATCGCAGAAACTCTAATCCAGGAATTCGCGAGGTTGACGCTTGGGCCGATCAATATGCCGGAACGCAAGTAAGCGAGCTGGTGCTTAATGTAAATGCGATGAGGACAGCCTATGAGAGCAAGGTATGGGAACCGTTCTGGCACGGATATGATCCGGAGGGTGGAGACGATCAGCCTTACTTGGAGCC